>JAJYNT010000190.1 GCA_021786215.1 Chloroflexota bacterium
CGTGCGCGGGGTCTACACCGAATATTCAGGCCCGTACCTGGCGCTGATCGAGCTGACCCATTGGTACGAGCTGCTGCTGGTGTTGGGGATCATTGGCCTGTTCTGGGCTACCAGCATCTGGGCCGCCGCGGCTCTGGCCCTCGCGGCCTTCCTGCTGGAGATTGTGGTGGATAACATCGAAGCGCGGATGACTTGGTCCTGGATGATCAAGTTCGTATGGACCACCGGCATCAGTCTTAGCGCCGTGAACATCGCGGCGCTCTACCTTATCAAGTAGGAGCCGGCTCCTGCCGGCGATCGTGGTCGCGAGCAGGAGCTCGCTCCGATGGGATTGCGTATGAGGAGGGAGCGATGGGACTGGTAAGCAGATCCCGTATGAAGTCGCCCTGGATCCTGCATTACGACTGTGGCAGCTGCAACGGGTGTGACATTGAGATACTGGCCTGTCTGACCCCGCTGTACGACGTCGAACGTTTCGGCATCGTCAATGTGGGCAATCCCAAACATGCCGATGTGTTGGTGGTGACCGGACCGGCCAATAGGCGTAATCAGAGGGTGCTGCGCAACCTGTACGACCAGATGCCGGATCCCAAGGTGGTGATAGCGGTGGGCACATGCGCCTGCTCCGGGGGCGTCTTCCACAACTGCTACAACGTTATGGGGGGCGTGGACAAGGTGGTGCCGGTAAACGTGTACGTTCCGGGCTGCGCGGCCAGGCCGGAGGCCATCATCGACGGGGTGGTGAAGGCGCTGGCCCTGTTCGCGCCGGCCAACGGCAAGGAGGCTGTCAGGTGATCGAAAACGAGAGAGCGGTGGGTCCAGCAGATCTGGTGAGCGAGGTACAGAAGCTGTTCGACGGTGGATACCGCCTTGTCACCGCCACCTGTTTGGACCAGGGGGACAGCTTCGAGATTTCATATCACTTCGATAGAGAGCTGACGATGCAGAACCTCAGGATGGTGTTTCCCAAGGAAGCCGAGGTTCCCAGCATCACCGGCGTCTATCTGGCAGCTTTCCTGATCGAGAACGAGATCAAGGAGATGTTCGGGGCGAAGATAGCCGGCATCGCCGTCGATTACGGAGGAAAGCTGCTGGTGACCGAGGAGACCCTGCAGACCCCGCTGCTGAAGTCGATACAGGTGACATCGCTGGCCGCCAGCCACAACGGAGGTGCCAAATGAGCCGCCAGACCGTGGTGCCCTTCGGCCCGCAGCATCCTGTCCTGCCGGAGCCGATCCAGCTGAAGCTAACGCTGGAGGATGAGAAGGTAGTTGGGGTGCTACCGGCTTTCGGCTACTGCCATCGTGGGGTGGAGAAGGCGGGCGAGCTGAACGAGTTTCCCCAGAACGTCTTCCTTGTGGAGCGGATCTGCGGCATCTGCAGCTTTATACACGCCCTCTGCTACTGCCAGGGGATCGAGAAGATCATGGGGGTGGAGGTGCCCGAGCGGGCCAAGTTCCTGCGGGTCGTCTGGAGCGAGCTGCACAGGATGCACAGCCACCTGCTCTGGGTGGGGTTGCTGGCCGATGCCTTCGGGTTCGAAAGCCTCTTCATGCAGACGTGGCGCTTCCGCGAGAAGGTGATGGACCTCCTGGAGAAAACCTGCGGTAGCCGCGTGATCATCTCCACCTGCACCATAGGGGGTGTGCGGAGGGACATCAGCGACGAGCATCTATCGGAGATCCTATCCACTCTCAAAGAGGTGGAGAAGGGGCTGGATCAGGTGGCCGGCGTCATAGAGAAGGACTACACGATTCGCAAGCGGTGCATCGGAGTTGGGCCGATGACGAGGGAGCAGGCGATCGCCTTTGGCGCGGTGGGCCCCACCTTGAGGGGTAGCGGCATCGCCCAAGATCTGAGGATAACCGGCTACGCCGCATACGGCCAGCTCAGGTTCGAGCCGGTGGTGGAAACCGCTGGGGACAGCTACGCTCGGGCTCTGGTGCGAGTCCGGGAGATCTACCAGTCCATCGATCTGGTGCGGCAAGCCATAGACATGATGCCCACGGGTGAGATCGCGGTAAAGGTGAGGGGCAACCCCGATGGAGAGACAATCATGCGAGTGGAGCAGCCCCGGGGGGAGCTGTTCTACTACATTAAGGGGAACGGCACCAAGAACCTGGAGCGGCTGCGGGTTAGGACCCCAACCTTCCAGAACGCCGCGACCCTGCTGGCGATGATGCCGGGGATGACGCTGGCCGACGTGCCGGTGATCGCTCTCTCCATCGACCCGTGCTTTAGCTGCACCGAAAGATAAGATGTGCTGAGCGCACGGTGCTGCGTTTGGACGGAAGCCGGCTCAGCACTCAGGACCGTGGGAAGGAGGTTATACATGGCTTGGTTCTTGCCGGGGGTCTTGGGCAACCTGTTCGGTGGCCCTGCGACGCGGCTCTACCCGTTCAAGAAGCGAGATCCGTTCGAGAACGTGCGGGGACAGATAGAGCTCGACCGAAACAACTGCACCTACTGCGGGGCCTGCTCCAAGCGGTGCCCCACCGGGGCCATAAACGTGGATCGAACCAACAAGCTGTTCTACTTCGAACCGTTCCGCTGCATCATCTGCGAGGCCTGCATCGAGATCTGCCCGAGGAACGGGATCAAGCTGTTGAGCAGCCACCGGTCGCCGGAGTACACGAAGCCGGTATTGATCTACCAGCCCGATGGCAACGGGACGCACAAGGCTCCAGCCGCCGCGGACTCGGAACAGCTGGCAATACCGTAGGGATATCCTCGCGTTCTCCCGGGATCGCGCGGGAAGACCGCTCTTGCCGGCCCCTGTCCGGGCGAGGGTGCCGGGTCAGGCTAAGACGGGGAGATGGGACGGCAGCTTCTCCCCATCTGCCTGTTTCCCCACTGCTCTCGCTTCCATCTCCAGTAGCCGTTTCTTCTGCTCCAGACCCCCACCGAATCCCGTCAGGTTCCCCCCTGCACCAATCACTCGATGGCACGGGATAACAACTGGAATGGGGTTTGCCGCCATGGCACCTCCGACCGCCCTGAAGGCACGGGGAGAGCCGGCCTCGCGCGCGAGATCGGCGTAGCTTCGGGTCTCACCGTAGGGGATCGTGGCGCACAGTTCCCATACGCGCCGCCAGAAGGGCGGGCCATCGGGTAGATCCAGGGGAACGTCGGAGAAGTCCGACGGTTCGCCGTTGAGATAGCCAACTAGCCTTTGCTGCAGCTCGGGCCAGACGCTGCCGTCCTGCGGGAAACCCTGTGGCCAGGCCGAGTAGAGTCGGTCCCAGGCGGCAACTTCCGTGGGCTGGGGGAGGGTTAGCCCCATCAGCCCCTGCTGGGAGACGGCCATCCCCAGCCATCCCCAGCTGCAAGAGAACACGGAGAGGTGGATTGGCATGTGAGTGCCTCCTATGCCACTCGGTATCAGTTTGGTGCACAATATACGGGAGGTGGTCCCTTCAGGCAAGAGCGGAGCGTGCCGCCGCACTTTATAAGGATCCTGGGGTTGGACTTCAACCTTCCGAGGTAGGGCCAAGAGCGTCGGGTGGGTCCAGGCGGCGCGGTCGCTCTCGGCTAGCAGCGATCTCGCACCGGCAGCTCGACATAGAAGGTGCTTCCCTTGCCCTCTTTGCTATCGAACCAGATCCGACCGCCGTGGGCCTCCACGATCCCCTTGCTCACATAGAGCCCCAGTCCTGCCCCACTCTTCCTCTCCCCGGTGCTCGCGCGGTAGAAGCGCTGGAAGATGTAAGGCTGCTGATCCCGCGGTATGCCGTATCCTCGATCGCGCACGGAGAGCAGCGCCCGGGCGTCGTGACGCTCCAGCGCCACGTCGATCTCCGTCCCCTCCCGTGAGTACTTGTCGGCGTTGGATAGGAGGTTCGTTATCACCTGTTCCATCCGGCTGGTGTCGATGCAGACGGGGATCCCTTCCTTGATGGAGATTCGGAGCGGGTGGTTGACTATTCCCACCTGCATCCGCTCCGCGACCTCTCTCACCAGTGCCGCCAGATCCACCGACTGCTTCTCCAGGGCGAGACGCCCGAACTGGATTCTGGATACGTCAAGCAGCCGATCCGCCAGGATCGCCATCCGGTTGGTCTGATCGAGAATCTGCTGGGCCATACCGATCTCCGTGGCTCGCTCTGGTAGGGAGCGCAGCCTCTGTAGGAGGATCTGGGCGTACCCCTTCACCACGGTGAGCGGGGTCTTCAGCTCGTGTGAGGCAACGGAAATGAACTCATCCTTCAGCCGATCTATCTCTTTTGCTTCGGTCACGTCCCTAGCCACTATCACCGCGGCCACGATCTGGCCAGCCGCGTCCCTGATTGGCGCCCCCGAGAGGCTGAGGAAGCGATCCCCTCTACTGTCTGCGATCGGCGTGATGATCATCACCGAGTTGGTGAAGCTCTCGCCCCGCAGGGCGTGGGTTGCCGGAAGCTGATCGTAGGAGAGTGGCTTGCCGTTCTCCGATCTGGGCTTAAGCAGCTGGAAATGCTGGCGCAGCGACTCGACGACCGGTTCTCCTTCTCCCGAGCCCAACAGCCGGTCATAGGCCCTGTTGCGGCGCAGCAATCTCATCTTACTGTCGAAGACGTACACGGCCTCGGTCATGGTGTCCAGCACCGTCTCCAATTCCGAAGCCCGGTGCTGCGCCAGTTCCGCCAACTGTTCCACCTGAGCTCTCGCCTCCAACTCCCTCCGATAGAGGAAGGCGCTATCGAGGGCGGCCCCCAGCCGGTCGGCGATCAGCGCCGCGAAGCGCAGATCCTCCTTGGAGAAGGTGATGGGCCGGCTCGCGAGCGAGACGAACAGCCCGTAGTTGGTGCGCCGCGTGCCGATGGGGACTGCCAGGGCAGCCGAGAAACGAGCCTGCGTCAGGGCTTGTGGATCGAATCCCAAGGTGGTTTCCCCGGCTTCCAGGTCGGCCACGAGAATGGGCTTGCCGGTGGTGAGGATCTGCTCTTGAATGGCATTCCAGGACCGCTCCAGCAATTCGGCGGCAGCCTCCCTTCGGTGCGGAGCATGGTGAAAAATGACACCTGTCGCCACTATCTCGGGCCTGTTGGGCTCCACTAGATAGATGGCTGCCACGTCGCCTAACGGTTCGGTGGCTCGCTCCGCGATCGACCCTAGAGGAAGTTCCTCGCCGGGCGGGAGCCGCAGCAGCACAGCGCCCAGATCGGATAAGAATCGGGAGCGGCGCTCTGCTCGTTCAACCTGCACGACCTTCTCTCTCAGGCGGATGTCGGTCTCCGTGTACAGGCGAGCATTCTCTATGGCGATGGCGGCGTGAGCGGCGAAGAGGGACAGGATCTCCTCGTCCGCCTCGGTGAACTCATCTGCACCCAGTTTGTCGGTCATATAGAAGTTGCCGAGGACCCTGTCTCCACGAATGATAGGAACCCCCATGAAGCTGGTCATAAATGGATGATGGGGAGGAAAGCCGATCGAGCGAGGGTCCTTGGATACGTCCTTCACCCGCAGGGGGTGGGGAAAGCGGATCAGCTCGCCCAGCAATCCCAGACCTCGGGGCCAGTGCTCTATGGCCCTCACCTGCTCGTCCGTCACTCCAGACACGACGAAGTGAGTGAGCCGCCGTCGTTCCTCATCGATGACGCCCAGGGCGGCGTAGCGGGCGCTCACCAGTTCCCGGGCCGCATCCACGATTTTCTGGAGAGCCGCATCCAGCGATAGCTCCGTGGCGATCGCGAGGGTTGCTCGGTATACCGCCTCCGCTCGATGGTTGCCACCCTGAAAGGTGCTGGCTCGGCCTCGTCTCTTCCGATCCCGTTCCACGTTCTTGCCCTGCAACTTTCGGTTTCCTACAGTCACATTCCCTACATGAACTATACCGCGTTTCAAAGCTCTGCCCAACAGCGCTGTACGTGGGATTACGCAAACAGGAAGTGCGTGGTTGCCTGGTCCAGCCTGATCGTGGCGCTCATCACCAATCTCCAGCGCTGCTCGGGTGCGACCGTGGGGAAGAGGGCGTCCAGCCCGCCCTCCCGATAGACAGGGTACAGGGACAGGCGGTCCTCACCCATGGGTCAACGGGAGAGCACCCCGGGGCCCACAAGGCAGGGGCGGAGGGACTTCAAGTGAAGCAGCTACCCTCGGGAGCCACACACTCATCCTCCGGCTCCGAGACGTTCTCCGCGCTTCCGTCGTCCCCTGCCTGTGGTGGCTCGCCGCGAACTGCGTCCGCCAGGGCCCGGATCTTGGTGGCACCTATGGTCATCGCGATTGCCACAGTCTCGTCCAGCTCCTGCCCTGATGCACCCGCTTCCTTTGCGACCGCAAAGCAGTAGGAGGTTCAAGGTTCGCATCCGGCGGCGAGGGCGGCCGCCAGGGCGATCAGGTGCTTGGTCTTCCGGTCGAAGGCGCATCCCTCGCCATAAACCTGGGCAAAGAACTCGGCG
>JAJYNT010000134.1 GCA_021786215.1 Chloroflexota bacterium
CGCCGCGCCTTCATAGGCAAAGGCGCGCTTGGTCACCAGGTTGTAGACGTTCTTGCTCCAGTTCTGGATGGTGGTGTACCGGATGGTCGAGCCCGGCCGGGCTATCAGCTCCACCACAGCCGAGTGGAGGGAGTCTGTCGTGTAGATGGGAGCGGTGCACCCCTCGATGTAGTGGACGAAGCTCCCTTCATCGGCAATGATCAGGGTCCGCTCGAACTGCCCCATGTTCTCGGCGTTGATCCGGAAATAGGCCTGCAAGGGGATATCCACCCTAACACCCTTGGGGACGTAGATGAAGCTACCACCGCTCCAGACCGCGCTGTTCAGGGCAGCGAACTTGTTGTCGTTGCTCGAAATCACCGTGCCGAAATACTCTCGGACGATATCGGGATACTCCCTGAGACCCGAGTCCATATCCAGGAAGATAACACCCTTGCTCGTCAACTCCTCCCGAATGGAGTGGTACACCACCTCGGACTCGTACTGGGCCGACACGCCGGCCAGAAACTTTCTCTCGGCCTCCGGTATGCCCAGCTTGTCGAAGGTGTTCTTGATGTATTCAGGCACTTCCTCCCAGTTTCGTCCCTGTTTGTCGGTAGGGCGGACGTAGTAGAAGATGTTGTCGAAGTCTATCTCCGAGAGGTCGGCCCCCCAGGTGGGCACCGGCCGAGCCACGAACTGTCTGTAGGCCCTCAAGCGGAACTCTCGCATCCAGCCCGGCTCGCCCTTCATTCGACTGATCTCCTCGACCACCCGCTCGGAAAGGCCACGGCGGCCCTTGAAAGCGTAGTCTTCGGGATCGTGGAAGCCGTACTTGTATTCGCCTGCTCCGATGTCAGCTGGGCTGGTGGCCATTTTCTTCCACCTCTCTGATAATCGGATCGTACCCTTCGGACTCCAACTGCCTTACCAGTTCTGGTCCCCCAGTTCGCACAACCCGACCGTTGACCAGGACGTGCACCACGTCCGGCTTGATGTAGTCAAGGATCCGCTGGTAATGGGTGATGATGAGCACCCCCATCTCGGGGCCGAGAAGCGCATTCACACCCTCGGACACCGTGCGAAGGGCATCGATGTCGAGACCGGAGTCGGTCTCGTCCAGGATGGCAATCTCCGGACGAAGCAGCGCCATCTGGAGGACCTCGTTCTTCTTTTTCTCGCCCCCGGAGAAGCCCTCGTTCAGGTAGCGGGTGACGAAGGTCTCGTCCACCTTCAGCAGCTCCATCTGGCCGCGAAGCAGCTTCCTGAACTCACGGACCGGCATCTCGTCGCCCCGAACCGCCTTCACGGAGGAGCGAAGGAAGTTGGCCACCGGCACGCCCGATACTGAGATCGGGTATTGGAAGGCGAGGAATAAGCCCAGCTTCGCGCGTTCGTCGGTCGATAGTTGCAGCAGGTCCCGCCCCTTGAAGAGAACTCGTCCCCTGGTGACCTCGTACTTGGGGTGTCCCATCAGCACGTTGGCCAGGGTGCTCTTGCCGGAGCCGTTCGGGCCCATGAGGGCGTGTACCTGGCCCTTTGTGATCTGGAGGTTGACGCCCTTGAGGATCTCCTTCCCGTCGACGGAGGCGTGGAGGTCTTCGATAAGAAGAGTTCGATCGAGGTCTATTTGGGTCGTATTGGTCGCATTATCTTGGAGACTGGTTGCGTCCGACATCTATCCCCCACCCATTAATTCCTACTAAAATCGTCGGATTTCATGGGCATTCTACCGCCCGGCCGGGGGCTTGTCAACCCTTTCTATTGCGTCTTCTACAAAAACCTTGCCATCGCGGCGGGCCATGGGCCCGCCGCGGCAACGACGCCAACGACCGAGCATTGTCCCCCGCCAGTCCGCCGATAGGCAGTTTGCCTTGGCCGGACGGGGCATGCTATAATTCAACTGTCCGTTGGGGGATCGTCTAGTGGTAGGACAGCTGACTCTGGATCAGTAAGCCGGGGTTCGAATCCCTGTCCCCCAGCCAGAAAGACCAAGAAAGAGGTGGAACCTCAGCAAGGTTTCGCCTCTTCTTTACTCTCTTCGCCCGGCACCGAGCGTTCTCAGAACGACATCGGGACCGGTATGAACACCAGAACGAACACCGCGATGGCCAGGAACGCCAGCATCTTGTCCTTTGTCCGCAGCGGCGTCACATCGTCCAGGGGCACCGCGTGGACTCGACCCAGCAGCAGCACTAGCGCTGCCCACAACAGCCATCCCTGCCACAGGGGACTGAGGCCGAGCATCACTACCACCACCACCCAGGTCAGCCACTTGGCCCTTCGGCCCAGCAGCGCGTAGGCTACGTGTCCCCCATCCAACTGACCAGCCGGGATCAGGTTCAACCCCGTGACCAGGAGACCGGCCCAACCCGCCATCGCCACCGAGTTTATGAAGACGTCCAGGTTGCCCGACGGCAAGAAGCGACCAAAGACCAGCAGCTTCGCCGCCGCGTACAACAGCGAGTTGCCCTCCTGGAACGTGGCCAACCCCTGGGGAATGAACCCGAGATGGGAAGTGGACAGCCCCAGGAAGAGCACCGGGATAGCCACGACCATGCCGGCCAGCGGACCAGAGGCACCCAACAACAGCAGCTCGCGTCGGTTGCGAGTTGGTGCCCGAGTTTGGATCACGGCCCCCATGGTGCCGAGGAGTGACACCGGCATCGGTATGAAGTATGGCAGGCTGGCGGGCACCCCAAGCCACCGAGCCACCAGATAGTGGCCCATCTCGTGAGCCAGCAGGATTCCGAGCAGGCTGGCGGCGAAGGGCCAGCCTCCCAGAAGACTAGCGGACCCCTCGTACTCGGCGCCCACCCACAGAACCGAGAGCAGGGTAGCCGCGAACAACGCCACGGCCACCCAGGGGCGTCCGCTCTCGCGCGGCAACGCCCCGGGTATGGCGAGGATGACCTGATCCCCCTTATCCTCCCGCAACATCAAGACATATCCCAGGGAGGCGAAACGCTCGGAGAGCTGGCTATACACTTCTTCGGCCGGGATCAGGAAGCGGCCGCGCAACTCGAGGACCGGAGCCCCCTTTGGAACGGGCCGTCCCACCAGTTCTGTAAGTCGCTCGTCCGCCCATCGGACCGTTCGCAGCTGCATCACGGTCGCGGCGGCGGCGCTCAGTTGGCCGGTCGCCCAGGACTCATCCTCGGGCGCTATCGATTGAGAGTAAGAGCTCATTCAGCCATCCCCATTGCCCTTGCCGGCCGGTATGCATGCCGATCAGCGAGGCGAAATCAGATACACTATACCACCGCTCCGCAGCCAGACTCGACTCAGCTGAGCTCGGTTGTACACAAGCCGCACCGATCGGCTATTTGGCGCCACCGGATCGTTGACGATCACATCCCCCGAGGCAGTGAATCCCCGAACCACGATCAGATGCCCGTCGGTCGAGCTGGCCGCGGCGCCCGTCAACTCGCCGGGGCCGTAGGCGATGCTCATGATAACCGGCCTGCCAGCGGCGATCTCCTGCTCCACCTGGTCCATGGAGTAGAACCGATCCACCCGTGCGTTGAAGCCATTGGCCCCCGCGTAGGCAGTATTAAACGGCCAGTCGCCGTAGATCCCCGTGGTGTGGTCCTGCACTCCAGCGTAGACCTGCGGCACGGTCTTCTTCAAGCCCCAGTATTGCAGAACCATGGCCAGGGAGGTGGGGCTGCAGATGTCCAGGGCCACGGACGGGTCCTGCTCCAACTGGGACTGTCCGGGTACCGGTAGGTCTCGGACGCCACCGGCGGGTCTGGCCAGTGGCGGACCCGTCAGCCCCGCCTTCCTGTCCGCGTACACGACGGAGAGTTGCCTGAGGAGGGGGGTGTTGCTCGGGGAAGAGCTGTTCATCTCCACCCGATATTGAATGGCTGTGGCTGTGAAGTTCAGCTTCAGGGTATCGATATCGACCCTGCCGTTGGAATCTGACTGGCCGGAGACGCTTCGTCCACCTTCAGAGCCCCACCGCCCCATCGTGTACCAGCCGGTCCAACTATTCCCGATCCGCGCACGCAGCTCGAACCGAAGGCTGGTCCCGGCCGGTGTGTCGGCATTCCAGGACAGCACGGCGTTGTCGAAAGGGAACTCGGTGCTATGGATTTCCGAGAGCAGCTGGCCGCTGGCGGCGTAACCCCCTGTGCCCTGAGCCAACCTGGCTCCATCGTTGGAGAGTTGCAGCCCGGTGGCCTGGCCGCTGGAGAGCGCGGTTGGACCATCTACCCAGGACTGAACAGTCCGTCTGGCAGCTTGCTGGGTGGGTGCGGCGGTCGCGGTGGGGGACGGGGACGGAGACTGCTGCGCGCCGGTCGCCTTGGTGGCGCCGGCGGTAAGACCACTTGTGGAGACCGGAGGAAGGGTGGGACGCACGGTCGTGGCGGGAGCTGAGGTTGTCGCGCGAGGCACTGGCGTGGCAACCTTGGTGGATTCAGGGACAGGAGCCGTCTGAGTGGCAACGACCGACGGTGAAGCCGTTGGCTCCGGAGTGGCGGAGGTCGCGGCAGTTGCGGCAACGACCGGGGTAGCGGCCGTGGCTGAGGCGGCCGCCCGCGAGGAAGCTGGGCCCGAGGCACAAGCCGCCGTCAGCAATAGCACAGTGGCGGCGAAGCTGGCCGTCCAGAGGTAATGGATCCAGCGATGACCTCGGGATGGCGTGGTCTCCACAGGGGAGGGAGTGAGCAGGGCTAAAGGAAATGGGGATCCGTTTGAGCAGGGGGTCATGGCCTAACTCCAGGATAGAAGTGACGCGGATTCTACCACGATAGCCACCTTCCATTTCAACCTTCTGTCAACAACTTCCAATTGGTTGCGAGCAGCGCACCGACCGATTGTCGACAAGGCGTGGGACCCGGTGCGCCGTGCAGTTGCCTGAAGAATCGCCTGCTGCTATGCTGCGGCTGGAGGTGGAGCTTGGAACTCAAGGTAGCAGTCATGAAGTTGCACGGCAGCGCGCGGCTGCCGAGGTACGCCACATCCGGCGCGGCCGGTATGGACCTCCACGCCTGTCTGGAAGAAGCGATGGAGCTGTTGCCGGGAGAGATCGTAGCGGTCCCAACGGGCCTCGCGGTGGCGATCCCTTCGGGCTGGGTAGGGCTGGTTCGCGATCGGTCGGGACTCGCGATGACGGGGGTTCACACCCTGGCCGGGGTCATCGACAGCGACTACCGAGGGGAGGTGAAGATCGCTCTCCACAACGCTGCCTCAAGCCCCCGCACGATCCAGCCCGGTGATCGTATAGCCCAGATGCTGATTCTGCCCTCTCCTCAGGTAGCTCTGGTCGAAACCGCGGAACTGCCGGCCACCAATCGCGGCGCCGGTGGGTTTGGCAGCACCGGCAGGTAGCCCACCGGCACAAGGGGCGCGTCCACCAGATCCCATGCTTCGTGCCCCATCTGCTCTGCCGATAGCCTGTCAATCGGCCTCCGGCTACTCACAAGGCCCGCCGTCACGAGAAAGACGGAACCCCTCTCCCTAGCTCGGAGAGGGGTTCCCGTCCGCGCAAAGCTGCGTTGACCGACACTCGAGCCGGCGTCTGTCGGATTACGAAGCGGCCTTGTGGCAACCCTGGCACTGAGCGTTAGTATAGCTGGCATGGCTGGCGGGTATCGCCTTGACGCCGCCACCAACCTGGTGGCAGGTTGTGCAGTTGGACTGGCTCCCGGTGGTCGGATGGGGGATAGCTGGAGGGCCACCAGCCGCAACCGCAGCCTTCGTGGGGGCCGGACCAGCCGCAGCGGTCGGGGAAGCCGCGGGCTTCGTGGGGGCCGGAGCAGCCGTAGCCGGGGCCGCCGCGGGCTTCGTGGGTGCTACCGTTGGCGCGGACGTTGGCGCGGTGGCCGGCGCAACAGTGGGCGCAACGGTAGGAGCCGTCGTGGGGGATGGAGCTGCCGCCGTCGTCGGCGCGGTGGTTGCCGCGGGCGCTACAGCGGTCGGAGCGGCCGGCGCCTTCGTTGGTGCACTCGTCGCCGCCGGGGTGGCACCTCCACCTCCACCTGAACAGGCCGCCGCCAAGATGGACGCTGCGATCAGAGACACTCCCAGGATCTGCATTGCTCTTCGCGTTCTCACTTCTTCCCTCCCTTGGGTTTCAGATGATTTTGGCAGGACGCATCTTTGGACTGCCACGCTGGGTATCGCCTGGGAACGCCGAACGCCAGTCGCTGATTCGTAGCAGCTGGCGAGAGCCGGTTTTTATCATAGCATAATGATCAACGAGGATACTATCTTGGTGGCGAGCGCACTTCCTCGATGAAGCCGGCCCACCTGCCACCAATCTCTTTCGGAACGTGATACTGGACGAAGCCTGGAGGTCATGCTTCAGCGACGGTGTGCCAGTCGTAGGGGCGAGCGGCACTCGCCCCTACTGTTACTCTATCTCGCC
>JAJYNT010000355.1 GCA_021786215.1 Chloroflexota bacterium
TTCGGCTTCTCAGGGACCACGGCGACCGCCTCCACCGGTTCCGCAGCTGCGGTTTGATTCACCTCCTGCACCTCAGGAACAGCGGTGAACTCCGGATCCCTGATCGCCTTTGACAGTGGCTCCGAGCCCCTCAGTACAGACTCGACGAAGGCATCGAGGTCGGTGGCAGGAGAGAGGTTCCCCTTCTCCATCTCAACCGGGATCGACGCAGCCGTCACTTCACTAAGAGGCTCGCCCTCGATCATTACATCGCCGGCAATAGCCTCGAGCGAGTTAGATGGCTCGATCTCCTTTGCTGGGACCGACGGCATCGAGCTCACAACCTCCGGTGAGGTGCCCTCAGGAGCGGCCGCAGGGCTCTTGCCATTCCGATCCTCTCTGGTCAGGATGGTCTCGACAGATGTTCCACCAACCACCAGTCGCTCTCTCAGCAGCTTGCCTGTATCCACCAGGGTCTGGATTCGATTGGCGATGCGCGATCGAAGCTCGCCCGTTGGTGTCCGATCCACCGGACAGAGGGCACGAGCTAGACGACGGGGGGTACAAATGCCCTCCGCGGCTATGATCTTTCGCACCTCGGTCAGCACTTCGCCGTCACTCGGAAGCCTGACCTGGTCCTGAGCCTCAACCCGTGCCGGCTCAGGGACCTTCTCAACCCGCGTCGGTTCCGCCGCCCGCTCAACCCGAACGGGCTCTGGAGCCCTTTCCGCCCGCACCGGCTCCGATGTCCGCTCAGTCCGAACAGCCTCAGCCTGGTGCTGACCCCTCACGGCCGCCGAACGCCCAACTCGCCCCGCCTCAGTCGACCTGGACTGTCGGGGCGGTTCCTGGGAACGTTCCGCGCGGCTGGCCGGGAGCGCCACGAACTCGTCAGCGCACATCCGCAGCTCTCGGCACACCTTGAGATCCTCTGCCACCACCACCACTCGCCGATCGTGCCGCCGGAGGGCGTTTGCCACCGCTATGTAATCACGGCTGGTCGCCACTAGGAGAAAGGTCTCCACTCCCTCCAACTCCTCCAGCTGATCGCGCAGGTCCTGAGCCACGATGTCCGAGACAATGGGCTTCGGTGTTCCGTCACCGTTCGGCCAAGTGGGACAATGGACCAGAGCAAAACCCATCTGGTAAAGCTGCACGGACAGATCGGAGAGGCCGGTTTGCTGGAAGTCGGCGAAAGCGCGAGCGGTAAGTGGACGGCCATAACGGCCGATGATGCCCCTGAGGGCATCAACTGAGCTCACCCCGAGATCGGTGGCGTCGATGGTCACGCTGATCAACTCGTCTGTAACCGTACTCGCCCGCAGTTTCTCATTTTGGATCGCCATAAATACGTCGACAACTCCGAACTCTCAATTTGTCTAATAGCCTTAGACTATAAGACTGATTATAGCGTACAGAGCACCATCAGTCCAATTCTGCTGAGTCTCCGGATCCCCAGCGGGAGAAGCAGCAGATCCGCTGCCCCTCCATCGAAAGTGGTACTATATCATTGCACAGAAGTGGATCTTGCGTAAGTCCACTTTCGCGTCTAGCCTGTCCTCTGCGCTGTGATCAGGGCATGGTTCGCCTGGGGCGGGTCATACCCTTTTCGGGGTATCCAGGCTTGCGGTCCAAAGAGATATAAACCGAGCGCTCCGCCAGAGTGACAGTGCTGGGTACTGTCACGGTGAGCGAAGCGAAGCATCTCTCCGCAACTGGAGATCCTTCGCCGGCGCTCAGGATGACAGGATGGGCGCTCAGGATGACAGGATGGGCGCTCAGGATGACAGGATGGGCGCTCAGGATGACAGGATGGGCGCTCAGGATGACAGGATGGGCGCTCAGGATGACAGGATGGGCGCTCAGGATGACAGCCGTCAGGATCTGTACGGAGGAGTACTCGGAACGGGAGAAAGGAAGGATATATGGAACAGTCGACCTGGACGGTGAAGAAGGGTCTAGCCCAAATGTTGAAGGGCGGGGTCATCATGGATGTCGTCACCCCCGAGCACGCGCGCATCGCCGAGGACGCCGGCGCATGCGCCGTGATGGCTCTGGAGAGGGTCCCCGCCGACATCAGGGCCGCGGGCGGTGTTGCTCGGATGAGTGATCCGGAGGTCATCCTCAGGATCATGGAGGCGGTCAGCATCCCAGTGATGGCCAAGTGTCGGATCGGGCACTTCGTGGAGGCCCAGGTTCTGGAGGCGCTGGGTATAGACTACATCGACGAGAGCGAGGTGCTCACCCCCGCCGACGAGGCCCACCACGTCAACAAGCACTCATTCAAGGTTCCGTTCGTCTGCGGTTGCCGCAACCTCGGTGAGGCGCTCAGGCGCATAGGCGAGGGAGCGGCCATGATCCGCACCAAGGGAGAGGCAGGCACCGGCAACGTCGTCGAGGCGGTCCGCCACGCCCGGACGGTGTTGGACGAGATCCGCCGGCTTCACACCCTGCCGGAAGAGGAGTGGATGGCCGCGGCCAAGGAGCTTCAGGCGCCCTACGAACTGGTGGCCGAAGTAGCCCGCACCGGCCAGTTGCCCGTGGTCAATTTCGCCGCGGGCGGCATCGCGACCCCCGCCGATGCGGCGCTGATGATGCAGCTGGGCGTGGATGGCGTGTTTGTGGGCTCGGGCATCTTTAAGTCCGAGGACCCGGCACGAAGAGCGCGAGCCATCGTCCAGGCAACCACCCACTACAACGATCCTAAGATCATAGCTGAGGCCTCCAGAGGGTTGGGCTCCGCCATGCCGGGCATCGAGCTCTCCACTCTGAGCAGCGAAGAGCGGCTGGCGACCAGGGGGTGGTAGCATGGCGCGGATCGGCATCCTGGCACTCCAGGGCGCCTTCGTGGAGCACGCCCAGGCCCTGCGCCGGCTTAGGGCCGAAGCGGTGGAGGTGAGGCTCCCCCGCGAGCTAGAAGGACTGGATGGACTGATAATTCCGGGCGGGGAAAGCACCACAATCAGCCTGCTGATGGACAGCTTCGGCTTGAGACAGCCCTTGCTGGAGGCAGCCAAGCTTGGTCTCCCGATCTGGGGCACCTGCGCGGGGATGATCATGCTCTCCAAAGGGGTGGCCGACGCGCGAGTGCACAGCCTCGACCTGATGGATCTCAAGGTGATCCGCAACGCCTTCGGACGGCAGGTCGAGAGCTTCGAGGCCGACCTGCCGGTGCCCGCTCTGGGTGGTTCCTTCCGCGCGATCTTCATCCGGGCGCCGATCGTCGAGAGCGCCGGCGAGGGCGTCGAAGTGCTTTCTCGATTGCCGGATGGCAGGATAGTCGCCGCTCGCCAGGGAAAGCTGCTGGCCACCGCCTTCCACCCTGAACTGACCGACGACCCGCGTTTCCACGAACTGTTCCTGGGAATGGCCAACGGAAAGCGGTAGAGACTGGCCCCGATGAACCGTGAACGCGGTTCATCGGGGCCAGCTTCTTGTCCACCATTCCCGAACCGACCTCGGGTGGTCATCCGCCGGTGTAGGCCGCCATGAAGGCGACCATATCGCCCTCGGAAAGCTTCGTCTCGGGCCCCTGCAGGAACTCCAGCAACTGCTGATTGACTATTGCCCGGACCGGATAACGGAGTTCCCTCGTCTCTCGATCGTAGATCAATGCCTCGAAGGTCGGATCGACCGTGGCCAACTCGTCCAGCAGGTCGCCAAAACTGCTCCCTGCCAACTGATGCTCGAAGCGAAGGGTGCCGGTGGTCCCGGGTCTCATGGTGCCGCTTAGCCAGGGGAGAATCTCCACGTTCACGCGCATCGTTCGATCACCATTGGCAACGCCGACCGGTCAAGCATCGTCCACCCTATCCCGCGTTCTCGCCCCAGGCATCCGAGATCACCTCGGCCAGCCCCAACTCCCGAAGAGTATTCGGCAGCGGTCGCCCGCTCTCGAAGTCCCATCCCATGAGGGCGTAGTACTCCCGGCGCATGTCGTCCCAATGCTCCAGGATGCTCCTACCGGCCATCGGTCCGTCCACCGGGGTCGACCCGTACCTCTTGGAGGGCCGCTCCAACTCAGGCGTGAGACCACAGCGGAGGTTAAAGACCCGCAACAGGTTGCTGACCCGCCGTCCCACTGCCAGAGCCTCAACACCCTTGAAACCCTCCCATCCCGTCGCCGCCTCTATCGCCTTTCCCAGTCCCTCCATTGTCGTTCGGCTGGTGAAGCGGCAGATCCCCAGGCTGTCCTCGAACATCATCCGTCCGTTGTGCTTACCTAACTGCTCCGCGATGTCCTCCCAGTTGTGGAGGTCTGGGTTCGCCTTGGCTCCCTGCTCCTGGGGAAGCCATGCCGGACCAACCTCCATGGTGCCGGTATCGGCGATGCAGGTGTCCACCATCTCGATCCATCTGGATCGATGGTCGTGTCCTCGAGGAGAGTTGCCCTTGAGGTTGTAGACAGCCAGATCCTGGGAGCCGCGCCCCAGCCTCTCGGAGGCCCGCTTCACCCCCTCGGCCAGCAGGTCGCCGATCCCCTCGCGGTTAGCGATCTTCCGCAGCATTGCCCTGATCGCCTCCACGTTGCCCCAGGTCATCTCCAGGCCGCCGGTGTCTTCCCTGGTCAGGATACCCTTCTCGTAGCACTCGATCACCCAGCCGATCAGCCAGCCGGCCTCGTTCGTGTCGAAACCGAGACGATCAACCTCGATGGCCAGCACGGCGGCGGCAGCAGGATCAGTGTTCCCGATCTGCGGACCCCACGCCGCCCACTGCTCGTACTCCGGCTCCTCGCCCTTGAAACCGGCGTACTTGCCCTCCTTGATCGTGATCTCGTGCAGGTGCTTGGTCCGGCAAGCCCAGCAGGGCGTGCGCTCCATCTCGAATTCCTGCTGGTACTCGGGTCGCGTGAATCTGGCCGTCTCGGGGAAGAGGTTGGTGGTATAGTTCTTTACGGGTAGGACGCCGGTCTTTTCCATTCCGGGGAAGAAGTTCATGGTACCCCACTCATAGGTGCTGCGGGCCGTCGGGTCGGCCAGGATCTCATCGATGATCTTCCCGGCCTGCTCCTTCAGCGCCTTCTCGTCGTGGATCGGGAAGCGTGGCCCCCTCTCCGCGACAAACGCCTTCAGCCGCTTGGAGCCCATCACGGCCCCCGTACCGTTGTGCCCCGCCACGTGCCCCCTGTCCCCGGCTATGGCCGCGAACCGCACCACATGCTCCCCGGCAGGTCCGACACCCAGGACGCTCAGCTGCTTCTCCTTCTTCCCCAACTCAGCGGTGATCCGCTCCTGCACGTCGTAGGTGTCCAGCCCCAGCAGATGCTCCGCGTCCTTCAACTCGGCCATGCCATCGTGCAGATACAGATACACCCACTTCGGGGACTGTCCCTGCACGATCACGGCGTCGAAGCCGGCAAACTTCATGTAGGCACCCATAAAGCCGTTGGCCTGGCTCGTCGTCGCACCGCCGGTCAGTGCCCCTCTCGTCACGAAGGACACTGTGCCCGTGCCCATCACTGTGGTTCCAGCCAGGGGACCGGTGGCCATGATCAAGCGGTTCCCCGGATCTGACCATTGAATGGAGGGCCCAACCTCATCGTACAGGATCTTGGTTCCAACGCCGCTGCCACCCAACCATTTCCTTAGGTTGGCTGCGTCCCATCTCTCCTCGGAGAGCTTCCCGGTGGTCAGATCCACCCGCAGGAACTTCCCAGCGTACCCCTTGGGGAAGCCGCTCTCAACCATGTCCGCTCCTCCTTCGGCCTCAAGTCTCGTACTTCTCGTTGAGTTGCTGGACTCCGCTCACATTCTGCAAGCGCAGCCCATGATCAGGGCATCTCACGAATCGGCCGCAAGCTACTCCTCAATCGATGTGCAGTCCACCGTTGACGTCCAGTTCTTCACCGGTGATGTAGCTCGCTCTATCAGAAGCCAGGAAGACCAGCGCATCAGCCACCTCCTCGGCACGGCCCAGGCGGCCCAGCAGGATGTTCTGGCGAGACTGCTCGATAAGGCCGCCGCGAGTCACCTCGTCAACAAGGCCGGCCGTGATATCCGTGTCGATGAGACCGGGGGCCACGGCATTGGCGGTGATCCCGTGGCGCGCCATCTGCTTGGCAACCGCCTTCATGAAGCCTGCCACACCAGCTTTGGCGGCACAGTAATGCGCGCTCCCGAAGACGCCACCCCCCTGCTTCCCGGAGACGGAGGAGATAGATACGATGCGACCGTAGCGCTGCTCTATCATCGCCGGAAGGACGGCTCGGGTACAGAGAAAGACGCCCTTCAGATCCACGTTCATGATCAGATCCCACTCTTCCACGCTGATATCCGTCACCGGTGTGGGTCTGGTAATGCAGATCGGA
>JAJYNT010000075.1 GCA_021786215.1 Chloroflexota bacterium
GGCGCGAGACGTGGGGGCTGTCGACGAGGTGGGCGTGGCCCGAGTCAGGGAGATCCTGGGTGGTGAGCCACTGTTGTTCAAGATTGGTCGGTTCGATCCGGACAAGCGATGGATCATGGCGATCGAGGCGGTAGCGCGACTGAAGGCGGTTGGGATGAAACCGGTCTTCCCTCTCAGAGGGGGGATAGAGCCTCACGGGCAGGAAGTCTTGGGGAGAGCGCGGGAGTTGGGCCTGTCGGTAAAGGAGGTTAGGGCTGAGGGGCGTGGGGTCGCGGACTGCATCCAAGCGCTGGATGCTGCTGGTCCAGCCGACGTTCTGGATCTTCGGTTCTTCCTTCCTGACGAATTTGTGCGGATCATGTACCGGGCCGCGGATGCGGTACTGGCGAACAGTGGGCATGAGCCCTTCGGTTTGGTTGGGCTGGAGGTGATGGGGGCCGGAGGCATTGCTTTCACCGGCGCTACCGGTGAGGATTACGCCATCCCGTTCGAGAATGCGATGGTGCTTGACACGTCCGATCCCGGGGAGATAGTGGGATACGTCGCGCACCTGCAGAACCATCCTGAAGAGAAGGAGCGGATCCGGCGGGGAGGAGAGCGGACTGCCTCCACATTCCTGTGGGATAGAGTGATCGACAATCTGGTGAGCAAACTGGAGTACATCGCTAGGAATCAGGGGGTGCTGGCAGCGGAAGAGAGGGTTTCCATGAGTGCCGGAGGGAGAGATGGCAAATGACCTGGTAGTTTACGCGGTCGTCCATCAACCCAGACGGGTAAAGCTGCCGGCTCAGCCGATTCCCCGGGGGGCCGTGCCCGAGGATATCGAGCGCTGTCTTTTCGACGAGAGGATGAACGAGCGCTACTTTCGGAAAGTCGCCAAGTGGTGCTACTACCCTGCCACACGGACCTTTCTTGAGTTGGTGGACCAGGGGTTCAAATTCTCCATCGGCTTCTCCGTGTCCTTCTTGCAGCAGGCCGAGAGGTGGGACCAGGAGTTATTGGCGCTGTTTCAGCGGTTGGTGCGGCACGAGAATGTGGAACTGATCGGGGTAGAGCCCTATCACAGCTTCGTGCTGCTGGTTGACCTCGAGCGCTTTATCGAAAGGATGAACTGGGCTGCGGGCTACCTGGAGCAGCTGTTCGGCAAGCGGCCGGTGATTTCCGACACGACCGAGATGTGCATGTCGGACGCGATCTATCATGCCCTTGACAAGGCTGGTTTCCGGGGCGCGGTGATGGATGGGAGGCCCTGGGTGATGGAGTGGCGAGACGCAACCCACCTCTATCACCATGGGAAGAAGCTGAAGCTGTTCACTCGGGCGTTCGAGTTGAGCGACGACGTCGGCTACCGCTTCTCCAATCGGAGTTGGTCCGGCTGGCCCCTGTCGGCCAACAGCTATGCCCACTGGTTGAGGGAGGCGAGAGGGGATTTCGTCTTCCTGGCCTGGGACTATGAGACTTTTGGAGAGCACCATTCGATCGACACAGGGATATTCGAGTTCCTTCGATGGCTGCCGCGAGAGGTGCGCCGGCGAGACATGGGTTTCCTCACCCCAAGCGAGGCCATCGACAAGTACGCGGACCAGAGTTGCGATCTACCCTTGCCGGCTTTCCCCAGCACCTGGGCTGGATCTGGTGGGATGGAGTTCTTCCTGGGAAATGCCGCCCAGCAGGCGATCTTCCAGTTGATGTTGAACGTCTACAACACCGCGCTGCTGACCAAGAATCCGAAGATAGTGGACCTGGCCCTCTGGTTGTTGCAATCCGACAACCTGCACCTGATCCAGTGGTTCGGCCGGGGTGGCTCGGAGGCGGAGGTCTCGGCCTACTTCACCCCCAACGAATGGTGGGCACTGGGTCCGGGAGGCATCATCTGGGAGCAGCAGCAGGTGTACCGCAACTTCTTGAATGCCTTGGACGTCTACCTGTAGCCGATCGCCAGCGACTAGCCATCGGAGCGCAGAGCCAGTTCGCATGCAGTGGTCAGACGGGCTCTCCCACCACGTGCAGCTTCAGGAGGTTCGTGCGACCCCGAGCGGGGAGCGGCAAGCCTGCTGTGATTACCACCAGGTCTCCTTCGGCCACCTGTTTCTCCTGCACAGCCATGTCGACTACCTGCCGAATCATCTCGTCCGTGTTGTAACAACGAGGTGTCAGGTGGGGATGGACTCCCCAGACCAGGGCGAGTTGCCGGAGGGTCTCCTGGGAAGGGGTGGCTGCCACGATACGGGCGGGCGGCCGGTGCCTGGCGATCATGCGAGCGGTGTAGCCGGACTCCGTGGAGGCGATCACCGCCTTGGCCCCAAGTTCGAAAGCCATCTCGCAGGTAGCCAGCCCGATGGCGTCCGTGACGTTGGACATCCTGGCCGTGCTCGTCCTGCGCATCAACTCCTCGAATGGGAGCGCCTCATCGGTGGTCTCGCCGATACGTGCCATGGTCTGCACCGCCTCCAACGGGTAGGCGCCGGCCGCCGTCTCGCCGGATAGCATGGTGGCGTCGCTCCCGTCCAGGATGGCGTTGGCGACGTCGTTCACCTCGGCCCTGGTGGGTCTGGGGTTACGGATCATGGAGTCGAGCATCTGGGTCGCCGTCACCACCGGCTTGCCCGCGGCATTGCACCTCGCTATGATCATCTTCTGCAGCAGCGGCACTTCCTCGGCCGCGACCTCGATCCCGAGATCCCCTCTGGCCACCATGATCGCATCGCTCGCCTCCAAGATCTCGTCGAAATGGGCGACTGCCTCGTGCTTCTCGATCTTGGACATCAGGGGGATATCTGCTCCACGTTCCGCCATCAGCTTCCTCAGCTGCCGGACATCTTCCCCGGCCCGCACGAAGGACATGGCGATGTAGTCGACCCCCTGCTCTATGCCGAACACCACGTCTGCCTTGTCCTTGTCGGTGATCGTTGGAACGCTCAGGGTGCGACCCGGCACATTGACCCCTTTATGCGATTTCAGCAGCCCGCCGGTGACCACCCTGCATTCGGCCTCGCCGTTCCCGGCGCTAATTACCGTGAGTTCCAGGTTGCCGTCGTCCAGCAGTATCCGGTCCCCCGGCTTCACATCCTCTGACAGGGAGGCGCCCCGAATCGTTGCCCTATCGCTGTTCCCCATAACCTCCTCGGCAGTCAGGACAAAGCGGTTTCCTGGAGTCAGGCTCGCTCCTTCGCCGGCCATCTCACCCACGCGAATCCTGGGCCCCTGCAGGTCCTGCAGGATAGCCACTACCTGTCCTTCCTCAGCGGCCACCCTCCGGACCAGGGCAATCATCGCGGCATGGCTTTCGTGGGTTCCATGGGAGAAGTTGAGACGGGCCACGTTCATGCCTGCCCGAATCATGGCGCGCAGCATTTCCTCCGATGCGGAGGCCGGCCCCAAGGTGCATACGATCTTAGTCCGACGCATCGATACCTCCTAGCGATCAGCAATCAGGTCCGAACGCACGAAACAACCTCGCTTTCGGCAGAGCTCACAGTCCGGTATTCAATGGCTGCTCAACGGGCTGTCGAAGGAGAGGATGGTGGCCGGACGGGATCAAGACCCGCAGCGCCCCCGCGGCCACCCGGAGGTTGACTGGAGTGGTGCCAACGTAGTCGCCATCCAGTTGCACCGGCAGCGGACTCCGGGACTGTATGGACAGTCTGGAGCAGCGATAGAAGACGGCGCCGGGGTCTCTGGAGTGGCGTCCAAGCAAGACCTGCATCGCGTGAGCAACTCCGGCCAGCAGCCCTCGACCTCGGAACACCCACACGTCCAGCAGACCGTCGTCGGCGAAGGCCTGCGGGGCCATGTTCAGCACCCCGCCATAGAGGCGAATGTTGCTCGCCACAACCATCAGTGCCCTGTGTCGGGCTTCCAGCCCATCGGCCACTATGGTCGTCTCCACGCCGCGAAGCTTCAGAGCTTCGGCACATGCCGCAATGACGTAGGCCAGCATCCCCAGCTTTCGCTTCGCCATCGGGTTCAAGTCTCGCGTCACCGACGCGTCGAATCCGACGCCGGCGACGAACAGGAAGTAGCGGCCGTTGGCTATCCCCAGATCTGCCCTCACCACGTTTCCCGTCAGCAGCAGGTCGGTAGCCCGACTGACATCCATGGGTATGCCCATCTCCCGGGCCCACACGTTGGTTGTACCGATCGGTATAATCCCCAAGGCTGTTCGACGATGGGCCAGGGCCTGGATGGCCAGATTCAGGGTGCCGTCTCCTCCTGCCACCACCACCAAGTCGACGTCGGAGCCCACACCAGATCTCGCTGCTTGCTCCAACTCCCTGATATGGGGGGAGGCCACCGTTTCGATCCGCCAGCCCGCGGATGACATTCGCCTCGCGGCCTCGGCGATCTCCTCCCGCCGGTCGCGCTGCCCGGACCTGAGGTTGTGTATCAGCAGCGCTCTCAAGATCGTCCTCGGACGAAGCTGACGATCTCTTCGAGGGCCGGCTCGAGTGGTTCGGACGTGTCAACCAACATGTGAGGACGGCTGATCTCCTCAAACTCGGCCTTCATCCGCAGGTACACTTCCCAGCCGGCCTCCGAACGGTCCTCCGGGTTCAACCGCTCCATCCGTCTCAGCAGCCTTGCCTCCACCACATCGTCAGGCGCAACGGTCCGCACGATCAGCAGCCGTGCCTCGGTCCGCTCAGCTATGCGGTAGAGACTTCGCCTGCCAAACTCGCGGATGTTGGTGGCGTCGAAGACGACGTTCTCCCCCTGTCGGAGAAGCCGTTGGATCCTCCGATGGGCTGTCTGGAACACTCGCCGGTTCTCTTCCGGGGAGTAGCTTGGGTGGAGGCTGATCTGGTGACGGATCTCGTCGCTCGCGACGATCTTGAGCGGGATGCGCTGGGCCAGCAGATTGACCAGGTGAGACTTCCCTGTCCCCGGCGGACCCACCATCACAATCAGGGCGGGATGTTGTTGACTCGACATCGGTTCGTATCCGCTCCGCTCTGGTGGTTCCATGTTCTCCATCGCTCGTCGCTCTCCAGGTGGCCGCTGACGGCGGGGGCACACCGGAAATGGCGCTAGGGCCGACGCTCCGCTACCATCATACAACACTCTGAGGTTGCCGCAGCTAGCGCATGTCCAGATTGCGAAGGTGGACCGGATGGCGCCCTTCGTGTAGAATCCCTCCGATTTTGCTGCTGATTGCCGGTCATTCTTGCTTTTGTCTCTCCTCGAAAGCGCTACATGATAGACAGAGTGCTGAACGGCCGATACCGGTTGTCTGCCCTTCTCGGTGAGGGTGGCATGGCCATGGTGTACGAGGCCGAGGACCTGCTTCTGGGACGGAAAGTCGCGGTCAAGGTGCTGCGGGAGCAGTTCGCTTCCGATCCCGGTTTTCTGACTCGATTCCAGAGAGAGGCCAGGTCTGCGGCCGGCCTTTCCCACCCAAATATCGTCGCCGTCTATGACGTCGGTGCCGATGCCGGTACTCAGTACATCGTCATGGAGTTGGTGGTCGGTCGCACCCTCAAGGAGGTCGTTCAGGAGGAGGCTCCGCTTAGCGCTGGACGGATCATCGACCTGGGGCGGCAGATCTGCGATGGGTTGGAATATGCCCATCAGCACGGGATCGTCCACCGGGACGTGAAGGCCCACAACATCCTGGTAGCCCGAGATGGGTGGGCAAAGATAGCGGATTTTGGGATTGCCGTGGCTCTGGGAGCCTCGTCTCTGACCCAATCTGGTTACGTGGTGGGCTCCGCCCAGTACATGTCGCCGGAGCAGGCGAAGGGGGAGCAGAGCACGGCCTCCTCCGACCTCTATGCCACAGGGGTCATGCTGTATGAGATGGCGACCGGGCGGCTTCCCTTCGAGGGCGACACCTCTGTAGTGGTGGCTCTCAAGCAGATTCAGGAGGATCCGGTGCCCCCTCGCCGGGTGAACCCGAGGATCCCCGAGTCGCTTCAGACGATCATCTTGCAGTCGATGGCCAAGGATCCTTCTGAGAGGTTCTCCTCGGCGGCTGCCATGGGCGAAGCACTGGTGGCTTGCGCCAGGGCGAGTCTGGAGGCGACCCAGCCTAACGCGGTCGTGGCATCGAAGCCCCCCAGATTGGAGAGGGTGATGGCACCCGTCCCCTCGCCGGCTCCTCGCAAGGAGCGCAGAGGAGGCCCGGGTGGTTGGATGGTGCTGGTGGTGGTGTTCGCGGCCTTCCTGTGTACTCTGGGCTCGATACCGCTCGGTTTGGTGGCGTTCTCCAACGGCGCACTCGGGAGACTCTTTCCCTCCCTTTCTGCACCCACCCAGGGATCCGCTACTCCCAC
>JAJYNT010000323.1 GCA_021786215.1 Chloroflexota bacterium
CTGAAGATCAAAGTGATAGAATGTTCCACCGTCGGAGCCCCAACGTTCATTCTTGTCGGATGCCGGCCGATGGTTGATCTCCTCAGGAAGCCCTCGACTCACAGCAACGGCGGCCGAATCCCCTGCTAGGACCGTCCCGGAGGTACTGGGTGAGAAACGTTGATCTGTTGCGATCGGTTGACATCTTTGCGCAGCTGGCCGAGGACGACCTGCAGAAGATCGCTGGTCTGCTCAAGGAGAAGCGGTTCAAGCGGGATAACTACGTCTTGCGACAGGGCGAGCCAGGGGATGCCCTCCACTTCGTTCTGGAGGGAAAGCTCAAAGGCACCGCGGTCGATTCCCTGGGTCGTGAGAGAGAGATAGCCGTGCTCGCCGAAGGGCAGCACTTTGGGGAGATGGCCCTTATCACCGGCGAGGCCAGCCTTGTCACAATGCAGGCTGTGACCGATGTCAAGCTGTCGGTCCTGCAGAAGGACGATTTCGACGATTTCCAAGCCCTCAACGTCCATGTGATGCTTCAGACGATGAAGGTAGTTGCCCAAAGGCAGGCATCTGGCAACCTTCGGCCAACTGAGGAGCAAGCGTCCCCTAACCTGCCACCTGCCGCGGAGCAAACAACCACCAGCATTCCCCTTGTCGAGGAGCAGGCCGCTACAGCTGTCTCCACTGCTCCAACAGTCGAGTGGCCCGAAGTTCCGCCATCGATGGAACAGGCGACAGAAGAGTTGACTGCTTCCGGCAAGGTGTTCACCGTTTTCAGTCCCAAAGGAGGCGTGGGGAAAACCACGCTCGCGGTGAACCTGGCCGTTGCCCTGGCTCACTCCTTTCACGACTCTGTGGCATTGCTGGATCTCTCTTTGACCTTCAGTCACAGCTCGCTACTTCTAAACCTTTCACCAAGGTCCAGCCTGTCGGCCACCACTGCCGAGACCTTGCGGAGCATGGATCACCGGGAGGAGTTGGACTACTACCTGTCCATCCACCCTGGTAGTGGGTTGAGAGTGATGACGGGCGCCCTAAGGCCCGAGGATGGCGAGACCGTGACCGGCGAGATGGCCAGGGCCGCCATAGAGCAGTTGCGTCGCCACTTTGCCCACGTGGTGATCGATACCGAATCCTACTTCAGCGATCCGGTGCTCGCGGCTCTGGAGTCCTCTGACAGGGTCCTGCTCCTCTCGTCCCCGGAGATCACCGCCCTGCGAGATCTTCGGGAATGCCAACGGATCTTCAAGGAGGTCGTTTTCATCTCCAAAGACAGGCTACACTACGTCATGAACCACATCTTTCCCTTCAAAGTGCTGTCGAGAGAGCAGTTCGAGGAGGCACTTCAGCAGGAGCTGTCCGCGGAACTGCCCCACAGCGGAGATGGGCCTGTAAAGGCCTCCCTGCGCGGTGAAGCTTTTCTCGATGCCCAACCCGGCTCATCCCTGGCAAGGAGCATTCAGAAGTTGGCTGTCCAGTTGGTGTCCGAAGTGGATGAAACCGGAGCAGTCTCTGTCGTGCGTCAGGACAAGAGGCAAGGGTTCTTTCGATAGCCGAAGTGCACCGTTCCGCGTGCCCATAATCGACACGCCTCTCTCGCTGGTGAAGTTTCCCAAGCCCTGCAAGGTGGTGGCCATCGTCCGCTTCGATCGTGCCATTCCTGGCTGGCTTGTTGCTGGTGAGCCGCGCGTATGCTAGTATCGCCCGCACGAGCCCCAGAACAATCTTCTGCTGTCTCGGTCATTCAGCGACGACCACGGGAAGGAGCTGCAATGAGGCAATATTCCATTGCCTGTATCCCTGGTGATGGCATCGGCCGCGAAGTGATAGCTGCCGGCAAACTGGTGCTGGAGGCGGCGCAGCAGGTTGACGGCGGCTTTAAGTTGCGATTCGACGACTTTCCCTGGAGCTGCGAGTACTACCTAGAACATGGGGAGATGATGCCCAAGGATGGGCTGAAGATCCTGTCGGACTACGATGCTATCTATCTTGGGGCAGTGGGCTTCCCACCAGTGCCGGACCACGTCTCCCTCTGGGGGCTTCTGCTCCCCATACGCCAGGGTTTCGATCAGTATGTGAATCTGAGACCCGTCAAGCTGTTGCCCGGTGTCCCCTGTCCCCTGCGGGACAAGGGGCCGGATCAAATCGACTTCGTCGCCATTCGCGAGAACACCGAAGGCGAGTATGCCGGGGTCGGTGGCCGGGTCCACGTGCACACCGATCGGGAGGTGGCTATCCAGACCGGTGTCTTCACCCGGCAGGGGGTCGAACGGGTGCTGCGCTACGCCTTCCAGGTTGCGGAGGGCAGGCCCCGCAAGCAGTTGGTCGCGGCCACCAAGTCCAACGCCTGCCAGTACAGCATGGTGTTCTGGGATGAGGTGCTGGCAGAGCTATCGGCTGAGTATCCCAGGGTGAAAGCCTCCAAGATGCACGTGGATGCCCTGGCAGCCCAGTTCGTGCTACGGCCCGAGGCCCTGGATGTGGTTGTGGCCTCTAACCTCTTCGGCGATATCCTGACCGATCTGGGTGGAGCTCTCCAGGGAGGACTGGGGATACCTGCCAGCGCCAACCTGAACCCCGAGAAACGCTATCCCTCCATGTTCGAGCCCGTTCATGGCTCGGCTCCGGATATCGCGGGCAAGGGGATAGCCAATCCCGTCGCGGCCATTTGGGCTGGGGCCAGCATGCTGGACTTCCTCGGAGAGAAGGGGGCCGGCGAGCTGGTGCTCCGAGCGATGATGGGAGTGACCGGTGAGGGGCGTGTGCTGACTGGCGATCTGGGAGGTAGGGCCACGACCCAACAGATGGCAGAGGCGATTGCATCGCGATTGCATGCCCTCCCGTAGGAGTGGCGTGGGACCCACGTTCTGGGTTCTGCTTGGGCCTTGTAGTAACGACTTTAGTCGTTCGTCCTGTCGCGGCGAAGGGACGAAGGACTGAAGTCCTTACCGCGTGGCTCTTTCCCTGCTGTGCCGGACCTCACCGACCCCTCCCACAAGGGAGGGCAATTCCAACGAAGGAAGAAAGGAGCCTCGGGATGATCTCTCGGGTACGTTCTCTCACTTATCCCCGTACCATACACGGACAGCTGTTTCTCGCCACCGGCTTCGCCTGTTTGACGGCCCTGGGGGCGCTGGTTCAGATCCCCATTGGGCCGGTGCCGGTGACCCTGCAGGTGCTGTTCGTCCTGCTGTCCGGGTTGGTACTGGGCAGCCGGCTCGGTGCTCTCAGCCAGATGGAGTATCTAGCCATCGGATTCGCCGGAGTTCCGGTGTTTGCCCAGGGTAAGAGCGGATTGATTGCCCTCTTGGGGCCCACGGGCGGCTACCTCGTTGGGTTTGTCCTGGGGGCCTATCTGACCGGCCTGGTGGCGGAGTCTGTGGTTCGCCCGAGCAGGGTGCGTTTCTTCATTGCTGGTCTCCTGGGCACGGCCGGGATCTATCTGGCCGGGGCGGTCTGGCTCGCGTCCTGGTTCGCCATCGGGCAGGGGAGCAACTGGGTCGCCGAACTGGGGAATGCCTGGCAGTTCGGGGTCGCGCCCTTCATCCTGGTGGACATGGGCAAGGCGCTGGTTGCCAGCGCGGTGACCCTCTCGGGTCGGGGGCTGGTGGCCCTCCTGAGACAGTAGAACCCCAGGGGGTTCGTGCGGCCCGACTCGGAAACCTAGGGGAACCTAGGGGAACTCGGGGGAACTCGGGGTTCCCTGGGGCCCTCACGTTGGCGGGATAGCAGCGTGGCGCCGTCGACTGGGACAAACTCGCCGGCCGAGGCCGGGGGCGTCTTTCCTCGCCCTACCCACAGCGTCATCTCGGTTGGCCTGAAGAGGACGCTGAGAGCTGTCGCCTCGTTTGCCACCCTCGCCAGGGGGTTCGCCGGCATGGCTCCTTGCCCGGTATCGGCCAGGAAGCGTAGAGCCTCATCTACATCCACATCCCTTCGGTCGCATAGGCTCTGCAACCTCTCCCATCGTCCCACGGAGTGAGCCAGCAGGTGAGGGCGCTGTCGTCGGGCCAGTTCCGGACTGAGAAAGTGATTGGTGGCCACCAGCAGTCCATCCTGAGGAGTGACCTTCGTTACTTCATAGCGGGTGATCTCGAAAAGGGCTGCGCTGTTCTCCCGTCCCGAGCTGACCAGAAGGTTGTTTCCGATGGTCCGATGGGCTTCCCGGAGGATCTGGTCGACCTCTTTTAGGGACGATGCCTCCTCCATGACCAGCCGGTAGAGGATAGCGGTGGGCGTCCCGTTGGGTGTGGTGCCTCGAAGGTAGGAGGTGAGGTTCCCGAGGGAAAGGGCCTGTTGGCTCATGGCGGTGGTGGCGCCCACCATGCCGGGCCAACCAACCGACAGAAAGGCTGCCCGTCCAAGTGGGCGGTAGACGAACAGGGTCGTCTCTTGAATCAGCAGCTTGGCCACTGCTCCGGCGTCGTCCAGGGGGGTGCCCCGGAAGTGGTAGTCCAGATTCCTGCCATGAATCAGCCTGCCGTCTCTGCTGCGGCTGCCGAAGAGGGCGAAGCTGGAGCAGGCCAGCTGTGGGGCGTGAGGCGCCAGCCGCCGCAGGATGTTCAGCACGTCGTCCA
Organism: Chloroflexota bacterium; assembly: GCA_021786215.1. The sequence continues at coordinate 4,560 of JAJYNT010000323.1, forward strand.
GAGTGTTGATCAGCAGAAGGTCAACATAGGGGACGCCAGCCCCGCGGGCTATCCACCTGATCTCCGCCCTGATCCGGGGCGGGATGTGGCGACTCATGGCCAGGGCGAGAGTCTGGGCCACCAGCCGGAGTGGGATGCCCCGGAGGGCACCGCCCCGCCGGAATAGCTGTTTGGACACCTGCCCTGCCAGAAGCTGGATCTCCCCCGCTAACAGCCGCCCGTGACTCATCCCCAGGGTCGCTGGATCTCCCTCCAGGACGATGGTTCGCAGCTCATCCATCTGACCACATCCACTCTCGGCGACCGGTAATCAGCCCTCGGTCCCGGTCTGGACCAGTAGATGCAGGTTTCGTCCCACCGTCGAATGCTCTCTACAGCTGTTTTGGGAACTTGTGGCGATATGGTGCTGTTAGCGCTTGCGGGTGGCAACAAGCAGCGGCTAAGATATCCTCCGGGAGGACCCACCTTGCGAAAACCCTCCATCGCTATCCTGCACTATACATGCCCCCCGGTCGTTGGCGGCGTAGAGCAGCTGATCGCCGTCCACGCCGGGCTGTTTGCCGATCGCGGTTACCCCACCGTGGTCATCGCCGGCCGAGGGGACTCTTTTCGACATGACGTGCCGGTCCGCTTGATCCCCTCGCTCTACTCAAAGGATCCTGAGCTGCTTGCGATCAACGAGGAGCTGGAGCAGGGGGTGGTGAGCGAGCGCTTCCACGAGGCGACGGAGAGGATAGAGGAAACCCTCAGGCGAGCGTTCGTCGGTGTGGATCTCTGCGTGGTGCACAATGCACTCACCCTGCACTTCAACCTTCCGCTCACCGCGGCCCTGCACCGAATCGCACAACGTGGAGGGGCACCAAGACTGGTTGCCTGGTGCCACGACCTTTCCTGGAAGAACGATCTCTACATCCCCTTGATGAGGGAGGGTTTCCCCTGGCGGCTGTTGAAACAACCACTGGAGCAGGCTAGCTACGTGGTGGTATCCTCGGCTCGGCAGCGGGAGCTGTCGGACCTGTTCGATCTCCCACCGGAGCGGCTGAAGGTGATACCGGCGGGGGTGGACCCGCGCGTACAGTTGAAGCTTGAGCCGGAGACGGGTGAGCTGGTGGGCAGGCTGGGGCTTCTCCAGGGGGAACTGCTGATGCTGGCGCCGGTCCGGATCACCCAGCGAAAGAATCTGGAGATGAGTATTCGGATCACCCACGCGCTGCTCCAGCAGGGAGTCGACGCGAGGCTGGTGGTGACCGGTCCCCCGGGCCCGCACAACGTTCGATCGGGAGACTACGTGGAGAAACTGCACCATCTCCGTCGGGAACTGGGCGTTCAGAGAGAGGTGATCCTGCTGTTCGAGCATCTGGAGTCCGATCGTGGCGGCTATCCGGTGAGCGATCGGATGATGTGGGACCTCTATTCCCTGAGCGACCTTCTTCTGTTCAGCAGCTCTCAGGAGGGATTCGGGATCCCCCTGTTGGAGGCCGGTCTGTTCAAGCTTCCTGTGTTCTGCTCGGATATCCCGCCTTTTCGAGAGATCGGGCTCGAATCCCCACACTACTTCGAGCTGGACGAGCAACCTTCCCTGGTGGCCGCACTGATCCTCCAGTGGATGAAGGAGGATGGGGTGTACCGCTTGCGCCGCCGGGTCCTCGGCCGTTACTCCTGGGATTCTCTGTTCGAGCGTGAGATCGCGCCTCT
>JAJYNT010000377.1 GCA_021786215.1 Chloroflexota bacterium
GAAGATCGGGGTAGGTGGGGCACCCGTGACGCAGCGCTTTGCCGAGGAGGTTGGGGCCGACTTCTACGCCCCCGATGCCACCGGCGCCGTCAACCAGGCCAAGCAGGCGGTGGCGTAGGACCCACCAGAGACAACGGCGTGAAAGGACTTGTTCAATATTATGAAGGACCCCGATTTCAACCGCGTTCGCACGGTGTTGCTACGGGCGGGGGAACCGGACCGAGTGCCTCTGGGCGACATCAGTGTTCACCCGATACTCAAGGAAAGGCTACTGGGCCGGCCGATCCGGACCCTGGAGGATGAGGTCGCCTTCTGGTACGAGGCCGGGTTCGACTGGGTGCCCATAGAGCAGGGGCTCCAGCTCACCCCTCTCATCAAGCGACAGTCGATGCACCAGATCGAAGCCAACTACGCGGCGGACACAGAGGAGACACAGGAGCGCAGCTGGGCAACCGAGGGGAAGGGATTGATCACCACTCGGGAGGAGTTCGAGGCGATTCAGTGGCCCGACCCCGACGCCCTGGACTACAGCCGCTTCGAGCAGATAGGTGCCCTCCTTCCACCCAAGATGAAGGTTACCGCTGTGCTGGGCAAGGTCTTCAGCTCCGTCTGGTGGCTCATGGGGCTGGAAGGGCTGAGCATGGCGCTGGTAGACGACCGGGACCTGGTCGCTAACGTCTTCGAGAAGGTTGGCCAGTTCCAGTACCGGGTATTCGAGAACATGCTGCAGTTCGACTGCGTGGGTCTCCTCTGGCACGCCGACGACATCGCCTTCTCCACCCAACTGATGGTCAATCCCGGCATCCTGCGGAAGCACGTCTTCCCCTGGTACAAGAAGATGAATCGCGTGACCCACGACCGAGGCCGGCTGGCCGTCTACCACAGCGACGGGGCCCTGCAAGAGGTGATGGAGGACATCGTCGCCTGCGACTTCGATGGTCTCGATCCCATCGAGCCGAAGGCCATGGACATCAACGAGGTCAAGAAGCAGTACGGTTCCCGGATATCGATCCTGGGGAACATCGACCTGATCTACACCCTCACGAGGGGGACACCGGAGGAGGTGCGGGCTGAGGTCCGAGAGCGGATCCGCGATCTCGCCCCGGGTGGAGGCTACATGGTGGCGTCTGCCAACTCCATACCGGAGTATGTGCCGTTCGCCAACTTCAACGCCATGCGCGAGGCCGTGTTCGAGTACGGCCGATACCCTATCAAGGCATGAGAACGCCGTCCATACAGGGAGAGCGAGTATCACGCCTGGTCGGTGGACGATAGCGTCCACTTCCTAGCCGTTCGGGCTTCATTCCCTGTTCCGGAAAAAGCTGTTTCGAATGGTCGGCAAGGAAGCTATCGCGTCCCCGGCGCTGGGGCATTCAGTCCCTTCGCGCGACCGCGAAGGAGCCCATGGAGTGGCAACCGAGTAGGAGGTGAGCGAGCAAGAACACCGGACGGTGTCGAGTGGTCCCATTTGCAACCGCGCAGTTTAGATGATAACCATCAGTCTTCTATCTGGCCGAGAATTCAGAACGCGGGAGATCATCCATGGAATTGGCTATTGGTCTGTTGCTGCTCGTGGTCTTTTTGGGCGTCGTGGTGGCCATCGTCAAGGGCCAGAGTCCGATCGTGATGCTGATCATCCTGGCCATTGCCTGGGCGGCCCTGGCCGGAATCAACGTTAATGATATTCAGAACAATATACTGGAGGGTGGTGGAACCAAGTACGCCGGTGCGGTAATCATCATCGTCTTCGGCGCCTGGTTCGCTCAGATCCTGGTCCAGACGGGGATAGCCGAAAGCGTCATCCGTTCGGCCGTTGAGCTTGCGGGCGATCGACCTATCGTCACCGCGATGGTGGTAACCCTGGTGACAGCGCTGCTGTTCACCTCGATGTATGGGGTTGGTGCGGCCATCGCCATCGGCGTCATCGCCATCCCCATCATGATGAGCCAGGGTATTCCCCCCGCCGTGGCGGCTCCGACCTTCACCATGGGGATCGGGGCGGGGACCTTCGTCAACCTGGTACAGTTCGGCACCTTCAAGCCGCTCTTTCCCGGCATCACCTACGGTGCGCCGTGGTTAGACTTTTGGGTAGTCGGGATGGTCGTGTACATACTGGCCGCATGGCTGATGATAAACGTGCACCTTCGGCTTCGAGGTGTGCGCCACTCGGCGACGGTCGATCTGGCATCGGTGGAGCCGGTCAGGCGAAAGCGCACGCCCTACTACACCTACCTCGTGCCACTGGTGCCCGTGTTCATGGTGATCGTGCTGCAGTGGCAGATCATCCCCACCTTCATGGTGAGCATTGTGATCGCGCTACTGGCCACCTACAAGGACCGAAGTCTGCAGGGGCACATCAACCTGTTCAACAAGACCTTCTACGATGCCTTCCCTGACATCGCGACCATCGCGGCCCTGTGGACCATCTGCGGCATGATCATCGTGGCCGGAATGACGCCACAGGTATCCGGTGCCCTGAAGCCGATCTTCGGGCCGATCTTGCCTCACTCCGCGTTGCAGGCAGCGATCTTCTTCGCCATCCTGGGCGGGATTGGCAGCATCTATCGTGGTCCCCTGGTGGTGATCGGCACCGGAGCCGCGCTGCTGGCCATAATCAGGTCGGCTAACTTGCTCCCGATTCCTTTCCTTTACTCAGTCTGGCTTCCGGGCACGGTAATGCAGGGCAGCGTCGATCCCACGAACTCCTGGACCCTGTGGACCATCGGCTACACCAAGGTCACCCACGGGCAGTTCCTCAAGGTGGCGCTGCCGTTTGGTATGCTTATGGTTGCAGTGAGCAGCTTTGCTGCCTACTTCATGCTGGGACACTAGGCGCTACCGACAGCTCTCTCCTCCCTCCATGGACAGCCATGGGGGGAGGAGGTTATCGATTTCTATTCACTAGTCAGTTACGGAGGGGCAATTGTCGAACCCAGATGCTCGCCGACCGAGCTACCGGATCGGGATCGACGTCGGCGGGACTTTCACCAAGGCCGTTCTCATAGATAACTCGACCCACGAAGTCGTGGGTCGCTACTCGGTTCTAACAACCCATTCCGACCCCCGGGGGGTCGCGAAAGGGGTGATAGAGGTCTTCCGCACGGTGCTGGAACGCTCCGACGTGGAGCCATCCGACGTGGTCTTCCTCGCCCACAGCACCACCCAGGCCACCAACGCGCTGCTGGAGGGGGACGTGGCTCAGGTGGGCATCCTGGGCATGGCAAACGGTCTGGAGGGGCTTCTGGCTAAAGGACAGACCAACGTCGGGTCCATCGAGGTGTCCCCGGGACGTTTCCTGAACACCAGCCACCGCTTCATCACGACCGACAAGCTAGACGAGACGACGGTGACCTCTGCCCTGAAGGAGTTGCTCCAGGAGGGCGCTCAGGTTATCGTGGCCACCTCGGCCTTTGGCGTAGACGACGGGGACGAGGAGAAGCTGGTGATGCAGGTGGCTGAGAAACTGGGCACTGCCGCCACCGGCGGTCACGAGATCAGCAAGCTGTACGGTCTGACCACCCGCACTCGAACCGCGGTGATCAACGCCAGCATCCTCCCGAAGATGATGGATACCGCGGCGATGACCGAGGCCAGCGTGCGGGAAGCCGGCATCTCCGCCCCACTGATGATCATGCGTGGAGACGGCGGGGTGATGGACGTGCAGGAGATGCGGAGCCGCCCGGTGCTCACCATGCTATCGGGCCCGGCTGCAAGCGTGGCCGGCGCCATGATGTATCTGAAGGTCTCCGACGGCATCTATTTCGAGGTCGGTGGCACCAGCACCAACATCGGGGTGATCCGGAGAGGTCTGCCGACGATCAAGTACGCTGAAGTGGGAGGCCACCGCACCTACGTGAGCTCGCTCGACGTGCGAGTCCTGGGGGTCGCGGGCGGCAGCATGGTCCGATTCAAGAACGGCCAGGTCGTCGACGTAGGGCCACGTAGCGCCCACATCGCGGGGTTGGCCTACTCTGCCTTCGCGCGCTCGGAGGATATCGTGGATCCCTGCATCGAGGAAGTGCAGCCAAAGCCGGGTGATCCCTCCGACTACATCGCGATCCGTACCGCCTCCGGCGCACGCTACGCCATCACAAACACCTGCGCGGCCAACGTCCTCGGGTACGCCAAGCCAGGCCACCACGCCTACGGCAACGCGGAGGCCGCCAGACTGGCCATGGAGCCGCTGGCGAAGGCCGCGGGGAAAACGGTGGAGGAGATAGCTCGCGAGATACTGGACCGAGCCGCACGGAAGGTCATTCCGGTGGTCGAGTCGCTGATCGAAGAGTACGAGCTGGACAGGGATCAGTCGATGCTGGTGGGCGAGGGTGGCGGGGCTGCCGCACTGATCCCCCACGTGGCCCAGACCCTCAAGCTCGATTACAAGATCTCTCCGGACGCCGAGGTGATATCCTCCATCGGCGTAGCCCTTGCGATGGTTCGGGAGGTAGTGGAACGGGTCATCCCCAACGCCCGCACCGAGGACCTGCTCGCCATCAAGCGGGAGGCTTTCGATGCGGTAGTGCGGCTCGGCGCGGCCCCGGAGACCGTGGAGGTCAGGGTGGAGGTGGATCCCCAGACGCAGCGAGCGCGAGCCATCGCGACGGGGGCCTCCGAGATGCGCACCCGCGATGCTCTGACGAGTGTGAGCGAGACTGAGGCCCTGGAAATCGCCGCCAAGTCGATGGGTGTGGCTCCCTCTGCCGTCCAGACGGCGGCTCGAACGGATCGCATGTGGGTTTTTCAAGGGACCGTCGAGCAGAAGAAGTGGCGCTTCTTCACCAACCGTCGCACCCCCGTCAGAGTTGTTGACCTGGATGGAGTCATTCGCATCCAGTCCAGCAACGGGACGGTGGCGCCGACCACCGCCGGGCAGGTGATGGGACGCTTGAAGGGATTCTGGGAAGAGATGACCATCTACAACGGCGACAGCATCATCAGCCCCGACGTCTTCGTCATCACGGGCGGGCACGTCGTCGATCTATCCGGCATGGGCACCCCGGATCAGGCCATCTCAGTAGCACGCAGCGAGTTGGTAGGTCTAGCGCCGGAGGTGCCGATTGCGCTGGTCGGTATCCAGGGAGCACGGGGGTTAGCATGATGTCCACCACAGAGCTTGCGACAGTTGATTTGCCGGCGCTGCTCGGCCGGGCGGTTCCCCACGCCCGGCCGGAGCGGCTGGGCCATCTGATCCTGCGGTTCGATCCGCAGTTCCATCGTCTCTCGCCGGAGGAGGCACGAGAGGTGGTCCAGATGGCCCTGGAGCTGGGGGCCGAGCAGGCCGAGACGGTGGCGGCCGAGAATGGTGCCCGAGACCCCTTCACCCTCTGCGAACAACTGGGAGTGCGGGTGGAGACCTCGGAAGATGCTTGCAGATATGGCAATCTGCTCCAGTACGCGGAGTACAGATCTCGGCCTCCTCAGGTGCGGCTGTACCGAAAGGCGATGGATGGCGCCGATCGGCTGCTGACCGAGTCCGGGGTCGCCGAAGTCCTGGGAATGACGGAGGTCTCGGGGGCATTTCTAGCCCACGAGCTGTTCCATCACCTAGACAATCTTCCGGAGCACCAACCGGTCAAGCAGGTGCGACGGGTCACCACGATGAGAATTGGACCCTGGACCCTCCGGTCCGGTCTGGTGACGCTGGCCGAAGTTGCGGCGGGCAGCTTTGCCCAAGCGCTCCTGCGGTTGCCGTTCCATCTCAAACTGGTGGACCTGCTGGCCATCTACGCCGAGAGTCCGGCCAGGGCAGCAGAATGGGTTCGGGTACTGGTAGAAGCGGACGACGAGTCGAAGTCGGGGCCTGAGCAGAGCCTTATCTCGATTCAGTGAGGAAAGATGGAAACGGCAGATTACCCTCGAAGCCGCATACCCAACGTGGCGCTGGTACGGCGCCACTTCACTTCACATGAGCTGCAGGATGTAGAAGGCGAACTCCGGGGTCAACTCCACCAAGCAGGCCTATCTACGCGCGTCAAACCAGGGCAGCGGATCGCGATCACGGTCGGCAGCCGCGGCGTCGCCGACATCGCCCTGATTGTCGGGGTGATCATCGACGAACTTCGGCGTTTGGACGCCAAACCATTCATCGTGCCGACGATGGGTAGCCACGGCGGTGCGACCGCCGAGGGGCAGAGGGCTCTGATCGCCGAGTACGGGATCACCGAGGAAGCAATGGGGGTGCCGATCCTATCCTCCATGGACACGGTGGTCCTGGGCCAGAGCCCCCACGGCGCCACGATCCACATG
>JAJYNT010000463.1 GCA_021786215.1 Chloroflexota bacterium
ATAGTCATTGTTCCCCCTACCACTTCATCAGGTCGATCTCGTCTACCTCTACAGTCTTCCGATCCCGGTAGACGGCGACGAAGATCGCCAGCCCAACCGCTGCCTCCGCAGCGGCGACGGTGACGATGAATATGGCGAAGATCTGTCCCAGCAGCGGCGTCGACGACGCTATGAAGTGGGAGAAGCCCAGGAGGGTGACGTTCACCCCGTTGAACATCAACTCGATCGACATAAGGATGGCGATGGCGTTACGCCGGGCCAGCGCCCCGTAGAGGCCGATGGCGAACAGGATCGCGCCGAGCATCAGGTAGTGGTTCAAAGTCAATGCCATCTCAATCCTCTCGCGCAATCAAGATCGCACCGATCATCGCCGCCAGCAGCAGCACGGACGCCATCTCGAAGGGCAGTACGTAGTTGCTCAACAGCAGCCGGCCGATGGCCTCGGTGGTTGGCTGCTCCGGAGGAGCGGCCGACAGGGGCCATCGGGTCCCCAGGAGGGTGATGCCGGAGATCGCCAGGAAGGAGACGGCCACCAGCCCCGCGGCCAACCTCTGGGCCCACTGCCCGGGCCGTCTCTCCTCCGTCTGGTGGGGGGTGAGCATGATGGCGAACAGCATCAGGATCATGATGGCCCCGGCGTAGATCAGCACCTGCACCACGGCCAAGAAGTCCGCCCCGAGCAGCAGAAAGATGGCTGCCACCCCCAGGAAAGAGGCCACAAGGAACATGGCGCTGTGCACCAGCCGGCGGGCCGAGACCATGCCGACGGCGCCACCCACGGCCAACAGACCGAAGGTGTAGAAACCTATCGTTGCAAAGACGTCTGTCATTCTTCCCCCTCACCCCCGCCCCTCTCCCGCTGGAGAGGGGAGAGGAGGAAATGGATTTGTCCTACTTCATCTGGCCGAAGCCCGCCACCCGCTCTCGCTGCGCGTCCACTTCGGCAGAAGCTATCACTGCTATTCTCTCGCGGTTCTGGTCCGCGGCAACCCGGCTGTCCACGGCCAGCTCCCGCTCCGGCGACATCGTGAGCGCCTGGAATGGGCAGGCCTCCACGCACAACCCGCAGACGATGCACTCCAGCAGGTTGTACTCGTACCGCTCGGGATAGGGCGTTGGCTTCCCCTTCTCATCCTTGGCCCGGACGATCTGGATGATGTCCACCGGGCAGGCCTTGGCGCACAGGCCGCAGGCGGTACAGCGGTATCTGCCCGTCTCGGGGTTGACCACCAGACTCACGCGGCCTCGATAGCCCGTGGGCAGGGGCAAAACCTCCTCCGGGTACTGCACCGTCACCGGTCGCATGAACAGATGCTGCAGGGTCGTTTTCAGCCCCTTGGCCATTCCAGAACCGAACATGTCTTAACCACCTTACAGGTTATCCCACTATTATCTGGTACAGGCTCACGCCGAGCCCGGTGAGCACCAGGTTCGCCAGGGCAACCGGCACCAGCACCTTCCAACAGAAGCCCATCAGCTGGTCCACCCGCAGCCTCGGCAGGGTGGCTCGGATCCAGATCATGGCGATGAACAGCAGTATCGCCTTGGCAAAGAACCAGATGTATGGCGGCAGAAGCGGCCCCTGCCACCCACCCAGGAACACCGTGGTCGCGAGCGCGGCCACCGCGAAGGAGTTCAAGTACTCCGCCAGGAAGAAGAGGGCGAACTTTATCCCGCTGTACTCCGTGTGGAAGCCGGCGGTCAGCTCCGACTCCGCCTCGGGGATGTCGAAGGGCGATCGGTTTACCTCGGCGATCCCGGCGATGAAGTAGATCACGAAGGCCACCGGCTGCAGCAGCACCAGCGGCACCACCGATTGGGCCTTGACGATGTCCCCCATGGAGAGGGAGCCCACTATCAGGATGGGGCTGACCAGGGCCAGCAGCAACGGGATCTCGAAGCTGATCATCTGGGCCGCGGCCCGCATGCCACCCAGCACCGAATACTTGTTGCCCGATCCCCATCCGGCGATCACGATGCCGATGGTGGTTATGCTCCCCACCGCCACGATAAAGAGCAACCCGACGTTGATGTCGGCGATATCCATACCTTTGCCGAAAGGGATGACCGCGTAGGCCAGCAGCGCGGGGATCAGCACGATGACCGGAGCCAGGAAGTGCACCACCGGATCCGCGGTGACGGGCCGGATATCCTCCTTGAGCAGCAGCTTCATCACGTCGGCCACCGGCTGCAGCAAACCCCACTTGCCCACACGGTTCGGTCCCCAGCGATCCTGCATGCGGGCCATGACCCGGCGTTCCAGGTAGACCTCCAGCATTACTACCAGGATCAGGAACACCACCGCCAGGGCAATGCCCAGCAGGGCGACGATGGCCGCGACGGCCCAGTCGGGGAGGAAACCGGCGAGAACAGCCGCTATGGCCTGGCTCACGATCCCGAAAATCCCGTTAATCACATCCATATGGCGCTACCGATCGACCTCCCCCAGGACGATATCGAAGCTCCCCAGGATCACGATGGAGTCGGCCACCTTGTGCCCGATCACCAACGGCCGGAGTGCCGTCAGATTGATGAAGCTCGGCGCCCGCACCTTGGAGCGGTAGGGGTTCGGCCCGCCATCGCTCACCAGGTAGTAGCCCAGGGCACCCTTTGGGTTCTCGATCTCGGCGTAGGCGTCGCCCTTTGGAGGCCTCATCACCTTGGGTAGCGAGGCTCGAGCGGGGCCGCCCGGAAGTTGATCCAGCGCTTGGCGGACGATCTTGACGCTCTCCCGCATCTCCTGGACCCGGACGAGGTAGCGGTCGTACACGTCGCCCACCGTGCCCACCGGGATGTTGAAGTCGAATCGGTCGTATACCGAGTAGGGCTCGGCCCTCCTCAGGTCGTACGGGACCCCACTCGCTCGCAGCACCGGCCCCGTCACGCTGTAGTCTATCGCCATCTCCTTCGGCAGCACCCCAACGTTCCGGGTCCTTGCCAGGAAGATCTCGTTGGTGGTGATCATCCGCTCGTACTCGTCGATGTTCCGTGGCATCTCGTCCAGCAGCTGCCGGCACATGGGGACGAACTCCTCCGGGAGGTCCCGGCTGACACCGCCAAACCGGATGTAGCTGTAGGTGAGACGCTGGCCGCTCACCATCTCGAACAGGTCCAGGATCTTCTCCCGGTCCCGGAAGCAGTAGATGAACGGGGTGTAGTAGGCCCCCGCGTCGTTGGCCAGGGAGCCCACCGCCATCTGATGGCTGGCGATACGGTTAAGCTCCACCATGATGACCCGGATGTACTCGGCGCGCTCGGGGACCTCTATGGCCGCCAGCTTCTCCACCGCCAGGGCATAGGCCAGATTGTTGGACATGGCGGCCAGGTAGTCCAGCCGGTCGGTGAACGGCACCCCCTGCAGGTAGGTCCGTGACTCGGAGAGCTTCTCCACCGATCGGTGGAGGTAGCCCATCACCGGCACCACGTCCACGATAGTCTCGCCCTCCAGCTTCATCACCAGCCGGAAGACGCCGTGGGTGCTCGGGTGTTGCGGCCCGAAGTTGACCACCAGGGTCCCGTCCTCTGTATCCATCGGGAAGGTGGATATCGTCTGCTCCGTGCTGAGTGTCACTTCACTCATCGATACACCTCCCTCTCCCTCTGGGAGAGGGTTGGGGTGAGGGTGAGGGTGCATTCTACCCTACTCATCGAGGAACCTCCCGGTGCTGGTGCTTCCCCTCTTCGCCCCCGCGTATCCGGGGACCCTCAGATGCGGGACCAGCACGTAGGATGGATCCTGCTCGTAATCCTTTCGGAGCGGGTGCCCCTGGAAGTCATCGGCCAGCAGTATCCGGCGCAAGTCCGGATGGCCCGCGAAGACGATCCCCATCAGGTCGAAGATCTCTCTCTCCTGGAAGTCGGCCCCCGGCCAGAACGGCGTGAGCGATGGGACCTCCGGGCTCTCCTCCCGAGGCAGATCGAAACGCAGCACTATGGGGAAGGCGGAGTCCAGCTTGTACAGGTGGTACACCAGCTCGAACCTATCCTTCCAGTCCACTGCCGTCTGGCTCATCAGCAGGCGATAGCCCAGATCGTTCCTGCAGGTCATCGCCACGTCCAGCAGCTTCTCCACCGGCGCCGTCACTTCCAATCGGTCGTCGAAGCCTTTGAACTGCAACTCCGGGGAGAGTGCCTCCAGCCGGAGCTGGGCCTTTGCCAGGATCTCGGGCAGGACCGGCTGCCCCTCCACCGGCCCAGCTTCCCCGTTGGGGGTGGCTCCCTGAGGAGCGGCGTTGGTTGGCTCCGGCGTGTTGTTACTTTCTGCCATTCCGCCTCCTCAGATGCGTCTCTTTCTCGATCTTCCTCTGCAGCTGTGTTAGTCCGAACAGCAGGGCGTCCGGCCGCGGAGGGCAGCCGGGCACGTAGATGTCCACGGGTATGAAGTGGTCGATGCCGGGGACCGTGCTGTAGGAGCCCTTGTATGGTCCCCCCGCGGACGCGCAGCTTCCCATGGCTATCACGTACTTGGGCTCGGCCATCTGGTCGTAGATCCGGCGGATCATCGGCGCCATCTTGGTTGTGACCGTCCCGGACACGATCATGAGATCGGCTTGCCGTGGGGAGGCACGGAACACCTCCGCGCCAAACCGCGCGATATCGAATCGGGCAGTGGAAGCAGCGATCATCTCGATGGCGCAGCAGGCCAGACCGAAGCCCAGGGGCCATAGGGAGTTCTTGCGGGACCAGTTCAGCAGATCATCCAGCTTGGCCAGTACGATGTTGTCCCTGACCTCCTCCGGAAGCTCCCCAGAGCTGGTCCAGGGCGCAGCGCCTGTTCCGGTGCTGGGTGCTGGGTTTGGGATGTCCCCGGAGCTGGTCCAGGGCGCAGCGCCTGTTTCGGTGCTGGGTGCTGGGTTTGGGGTGTCCCCAGAGCTGGTCCAGGGCGCAGCGCCTGGCGGGGTTTGGGGTGTCCCCAAAACCTCTTTTTTCTCTTCTTCCATTATTTCCACTCCAGGGCCCGCTTGCGCCAGGCGTAAGCCAGGGCCACCAGCAGGAATGCAATGAAGATCACCATCTCCACCAGGGCGAAGAGCCCCAGCTTCCGGAAGGCCACGGCCCAGGGGACCAGGAACACGGCCTCCACGTCGAACACCACGAAGATCAGTGCGTACAGGTAGAACTGGGCCTTGAACTGGATGTTGGCGGGACCGAACACCTCGGCGCCGCACTCGTACACCTCGTTCTTATGGGGCAACGGCTTCTTTGGCGCCATCACCTTTGCCATGCTGATGGGAATCAGCGGGAACACCACCGCCACGACCAGGAAGATCGCTATAGGAGCCCACGAAACAAGCATCAACTACCTCCAAGCAGAACGACGGGATTATGGTGTGGTAGTGATCCCGTTAACAACAAGTCGGACACCGCGATCCGACGAAATGAAGACATCTGGGGAGAGAAGCTGAGAGCTGCCACGGAAACCCGTCCAGGCACGGGCCCGGGACGAACAGGAGGTTGCCGATCGGGGACAGGCACCACCCCGGGGCCCCTTCTGGCAGCAATCGACACCGCCAAGGCTTCGTCGCCCCACACTCTATTCGGGAGTATAGCACCCGCGATTCTGTGCGTCAAAGAACTATCTATCGGCGGGTGTGGCGCAGGGTTCCGGGATCGGGGCATGTGTAGGAGCCAGCTCCCGCTGGCGACAGGCCTGGTGACAGAGGTATCGGCAGCTTTCACCCTTGCCTGTGGGAACAAGAATCGCCTCCACGATGCGACGGCCGTAGACGCTCGCCCTTCGCGGTGCTATCCTTCGCATCTAGAGCCAGCCTGTTCCATCGAGTTGCCGAGCCAACGGCTCCGCAGGTGGCCATCGAATCGTGCGGAGCCGCTCCCGCGCATACCAGAGGGTAGGCGTGCCCTCGCGTAAGATGCTGCTCACCGATCGGTTCTAGCCGTTTGTCGCCGACACGGGAGGTGCCGATGCCCAACCCCGAGGAGTACCGTCGGACCCGGCGCATCGTCGACCTGCTGCTGCGGATCGCCAACCAGCCCCGTCGCTGGACCCGCCGCGATCTGGCGGCTTGCTACGAGGTGAGCGAGCAGCAGATGGACAAGGACCTCCAGCTCATCCGGCATGGCCTGGTGATGCCCCTCCGCCACTGCCCCCAGGGCTACTACTTCGAACGGCTGACCAGCCTGCCCTCCCTCACCCTCAGCCTCCCCGAGGCCCTATCGCTGCTGCTGGCCGCCCGCCTGGGGCAGCAGATGCCCG
>JAJYNT010000198.1 GCA_021786215.1 Chloroflexota bacterium
TTGGGATGCCGGATGCAAACCGACCGCGCTCCAACCCATCGCGAGGGCCGCCAGGGCCATCACTATGGCGGCTATGAACAGGGCATCGGTGCCCGCTTGACTCGATAACTTGCCCACCTGGTCCTCCATGTTGTCCGGCAAGTGGATCTTCACGGCCTTCAATATGGCACAGCGAACCTAAGAAATCCAATGCCGCTTCATTGCCTCTACCATCAGCTTCGGGTTATCGGTTGGCCGGGCTCGACCGCCCCGTCGCATGCCATCCAGTGGCAGTGCCCTTGGGTCGCCGGCCTGCGACGGCTGATTGTCCGAATAGGCAGGATCGGGACCAAACCACAAGGGGAGGGTTGAACCACGAAAATCCCGGAGAAAGAGTTCGAAACACGCTGGAATCCCGAGACGTGAGAGGATACAATCGCGGCGTGGATAAAACGATTGCGTCCAGAGCTGTGGGAGAGGGGGCCTCCATCGAGCAGGCAGGCCGCGCGTTGATCCTCGCCTCCTTGCTCGCCAACATGGGCTTCAACTTCATTTTCCCCCTGCTACCCCTCTACGTGCAGCAGATCTCCGGCAACGGGCCGGCCACGGCGTTCTGGGCCGGCCTCGTCATGGCGGCCACGCCAATGGCCGGCGCCATGGTCTCGCCCCTCTGGGGACGGATGGCCGATCGGCTGGGCTATCGCCCCATGCTCATCAGGGCATTGACCGGCACCGCGATAGTTACCCTCCTGATCGCGCTACCCAATGCCCCATGGCAACTGGTGATCCTGCGAGCTGGGGTCGGGGTGTTGGGGTCGATCCAGCCGATAGCTATGGGGGCCCTGACCTCGTGGAGCAAGCCGGAGGACCTGTCCAAGGCCATCAGTCGACTTCAGATGGCACAGGTGCTCGGGGTAATAGTCGGCCCTCTGGCGGGAGGCATCATCACGGCCACCCTGGGGATCAGGTTCGTGCCTGTGGTCAGCGCGGCGGCGTTCGTCATGGGGATGCTGGTTGTGGTCCGCTGGTTCAAGGAGCCGAAGACCAAGAGGGTACCGCTCAGAGGGGCTGGGGTTCATCTCAATCCCACGCTTCTCTGGCTGCCGATGGTGACCCTGGTGGCGGTGCAGTTCACCGACGCTTCCTTCAACCCGATCCTGCCTCTGCTTCTCGCCCAGACCGGGATCGATCCGGGAGAGGTTGCCACCCTCACCGGGCTAGCTGCCTCCTTCAACGCTTCCGCCGCGGCCGTGGGGGCAGGGTTGGCCGGTAGAGGCCTGCGCATCAGAAATCGCACGATAGTGATTGCCTCCGTCATCCTCGCCGTGTTGGCCATAGCTGCGATCAGGGCCCCGGTCCCGTGGGGTGTGGTCGCCATTCGTATCATGTGCGGCGGCATCGTCTCCGGCATCACCGTGGCCGCCTTCAGCGTGGGAGGGCTGATGGTGCTTCCCGGCCAGCGAGGTTCGGCCTACGGTTGGCTCACCAGTTCTACCCAGGTGGGGTACGCTTCCAGCCCGCTGGTGTCCGGGGCCATGGCCGCGATCGACTTGAGAGCGGGCATGGCGGTCGACGCGGTCCTCTGTTTGCTCGCCGCCACGGGGTGGAAATGGTCGCGTGGACCGATTCCGGCCCCGGCCTCCGCTTCCAAGGATGTGGGGAGCCTGACCTCTTCTTGACCCTTTCTCTCAACAAACCATATACTGACTTCGCTGTCGTCACCCGGCGGTCGTTCTCGGAGGCATCCATTGGCCCGGCGAAGGATCCACACTTCCTTTGGCTCAGCCCCGTTCGGATGCTTCGGGGTTGGCTTGCTGGCGATTGCCACCCTTGCCCTGGTCGGGGTCCTTCTCCTCTGGCAGGGATCCCACCTCCTAACGGCCATCGGCGATTTTCTGGTGGTCGAGGACACCCCCTCCCGGGCCGATGCCATCGTGGTGCTCAGCGGCGACTATGGGGCCAGATTGGAGCAGGGGGTGGAGCTTTACCGTCAGGGCTACGCCAGGTGGTTGATCCTGGTGGGCGGAGGCCAGCAGGGCAGCCCGCCGGCCGCGGAGGTGATGAGGCAGCAAGCAGCCGAGATGGGTGTCTCCCCCGCGAGGATGTTGACTGTGGATCGCTCGACCTCCACTCACGAAGACGCGATGTACACGCGGGAACTGATGGTTCGCCAGGGGTTGAAATCGGCTATCCTTGTGACCTCGCCCTACCACGAGCGGAGGGCATCTCTGACCTTCGCCAGGACCTTCCAGGGCACCGGCATCTCGGTGGCCAGCTACCCAGTCCAGGACGACCAGTGGCACCCGGACAGTTGGTGGAAGAACAACGTCACCCTGCGGTTGACCATGATAGAGCTGGCCAAGCTCGCCTACTACAAGCTGCACGGGTACCTCTGACTTGTCGAACCGTGAGCCCTTCCTTTCGGTCATCATCCCCAATTGGAACGGCGCTCGCTACCTGGTGGGCTGCCTGGAGTCGCTGCGTGCCCAGAGCTACCGTCGGTTCGAGCTGTTGGTGGTGGACAACGGCTCCACGGACGGCTCCGACCGGATGGTGGTAGAGCGGTTCCCGGAGTTTCGCCTGATACGGTTGGAGAGCAACAGGGGCTTCGCGGCGGCCGTCAACGAGGGTATCCGCCATTCCAAAGGGGATCTGGTGGCACTCCTGAACAACGATGCCGAGGCCGAGACAGACTGGCTGGAACGGTTGGCTGAGGCGTCCGTTGTACATCCGGAGGCGGGCTTCTTCGCCTGCAAGATCCTGCTATACGACCATCGGGATCAGATCCACTCCGCGGGGGACTTCTACAGTCGAGATGGGATACCTGGCAACCGAGGGGTCTGGCAGAAGGACGAAGGGCAGTACGACCGTGAGGAGTACGTGACCGCGGCCTGCGGGGGCGCTTCCGGTTGGCGGCGGTCTCTTTTCGAGGATGCGGGGCTATTCGACGAGTCCCTATTCATGTACTGTGAGGATGTGGATCTCAGCCTGCGGGCGCAACTCCGAGGCCACCGCTGCCTCTACCTGCCCGGCGCGAGGGTCTACCATCGGCTGAGCGCCACTGGTGGGGGGGAAATCGCCAGCTTCTACTGCGGGCGCAACTTCATCAGCGTGGCCGTCAAGAACCTTCCGGGCGGCCTGTTCCGCCGCTATTGGGGACCCCTGATTGGGACTCAGCTCCGTTTTGCGGTACACTCTATATGGCATTTCCGGGAGAAGGCTGCCAGGGCTCGGCTGAGGGGCCAGATCGCGGGGTTGCGAGAGATCCCGAGAAGGCTCGGCCAGCGTCGATCGGTGCAGGCGGGTCGCCTGGTCCCGGAAACTTACCTGAGGTCGATGCTGCGCGAGCCCGAGTCCACCATCGAGAGGTCGTGATGCAACGTCCCTTCATATCACTTGTAGTGCCGGCCTACAACGAGCATGGAAGGCTCCCGGCCGCGCTGCAGAAGATGCGGGAGTATCTCACCCGCCAGAGCTTTAGCTATGAGGTGCTGGTGGTGGACGACGGCAGCTCGGACGGCACCGCCGTCCTGGTGGAGAAGGCGATGGTGGGCTTTCCGGGTCTGCGGTTGCTGCGCGAGCCCCATCGAGGGAAGGGGCACGCGGTTCGCCGTGGTATGCTGGCGGCGGAAGGGCAGTACGTGATGTTCTGCGATGCTGACTTCTCCATGCCCGTCCAGGAGGTGCCCCGATTTCCCGAGGCCCTCGGCGATGGCCACGAGATCGCCATCGCCTCCCGAGAGGCGAAGGGGGCACGACGGATCGGCGAGCCGAAGCACCGCCATTTGATGGGGCGGGTGTTCAACCTGATGGTCCGGTTGTTGGCGGTACGCGGGCTCCAGGACACGCAGTGCGGCTTCAAGTGCTTCACGCGGAACTCGGCTCAGAAGATTTTTCGGATGCAGGTGATCGACGGCTTCGGGTTCGACGTGGAGGTGCTGTACATCGCCCGGAAGCTCGGGATCGGGATCACAGAGGTCCCTGTAAGCTGGTATTATTCTCCCAGCAGCCGGGTGGATCCGATCCGGGACACCATGCGCATGTTCAACGACGTGCTGCAGGTGAGGTCCAACGATCGTCACGGCCTATATGACGCGGCGGCGAATCCGGAGGGCACCGCCGCCACGGCGGCGGAGTAGAAGTGCTGAGTGCCGCCCGAGGCTGCAGCCTCGGCTGGGTTCCGTAGGAGCCGGCTCCTGCCGGCGACCGGGATCGCGAGCAGGAGCTCGCTCCTACGGCCTTCCAGCCCGTTGCTTTGGCGGCGGTCCGCATTCGCCGGTACCGGGCCGTTTGAACCACAGAGTATCTTTGTTGGGTGACCGAGCGGGCCGCCTCAAAGTTACGTACAGGATGAACAGAACATGAGTGAGCACATCTTCGTCGGGGTTGCCTGGCCCTACGCCAATGGTCCCCTACACCTGGGGCATCTGGCGGGCGCGCTGCTGCCTCCGGACATCTTCGCCCGGTTCCACCGTCTCAAGGGCAACCAGGTGCTGATGGTGTCCGGGTCCGACCAGCACGGCACGCCCATTACCTTGCGGGCCGAGCGAGAGGGCAAGAGCCCTCGAGAGGTCGCCGATTTCTATCACGAGCAGTTCGTCGACAACATCAAACGGGTCGGCATCAGCTACGACCTGTTCACCAAGACGACCACCGAGAACCATTACAGGGTGACCCAGGACCTCTTCCTCGGCCTGCTGAAGAACGGCTACGTCGAGAAGGCGGAGATGCACTCCCCCTACTGCACCACCTGCAACCGTTTCCTGCCGGACCGGTACGTGGAGGGAACCTGTCCCCACTGCGGCTTCACCGAGGCCCGGGGGGACCAGTGCGACAACTGCGGGAAGACCTTGGATCCCACGGATCTAATTAATCCGCGCTGCAAGTTCCACGGGACCACCCCCGAGATCCGGCCGACCGAGCACTTCTTCCTGAAGCTGTCCAAGTTGAACGAGCCGCTGCTCGACTGGGTCAGGCCCAAGAGCTACTGGCGACCCAACGTCTACAACTTCACCATGAACATGCTCCAGGAGGGGCTCAAGGACCGGCCCATCACGCGGGACATCGAGTGGGGCGTGCCGATCCCGCTGCCGGGTTACGAGAGCAAGCGTATCTACGTTTGGTTCGACGCCGTCACGGGTTACCTCTCGGCGAGCATCGAGTGGGCCCAGCGGCGGGGAGAGCCGGATAAGTGGAAGGAGTGGTGGCAGCAGCCATGCCGCGCCTACTACTTCATCGGGAAGGATAACATACCCTTCCACGCCATCATCTGGCCGGCCATGTTGATGGGTTACGGAGGGCTCAACCTGCCCTACGACGTGCCCGCCAATGAGTACCTGAACCTGGAGGGTGGAAAGTTCTCCACCAGCCGGGGATGGGCGGCATGGTTGCCCGACATGCTCGATCAGTACGATCCGGACCCGATCCGGTACATGCTGACCATCAACATGCCGGAGACCCGGGACACCGACTTCTCCATGGCGGAGTTCGTCCGCCGCAACAACGACGAGCTGGTGGCCACCTACGGCAATCTGGTGCACAGGACCCTGACCTTCCTGCAGCGATACCTGGACGGCAAGGTGCCTGAAGTGGGTCCCGACTACCAGGGCGACGAGGAGATGATCCGCCGCATCGATGAGACCTTCGACACCGTGGGCGATCTGCTGGAGGTGGCCCACTTCAAGGACTCCTTGAAGGAAGTGATGACCCTGGCCCAGTTCGGCAATCGTTACCTGGAGGAGAAGGCCCCCTGGAAGCTGCGGAAGGAGAACCCGGAGGCGCTGGCCGCCACCATGTACGAGTGCCTGCGGCTGGTGGACTCTCTGAAGATGCTCACCTATCCCTATCTGCCATTCTCGGCCGAGAAGCTGCACGGGCTGCTGGGCTACACCGACGACATCCTGAGCCACGGCTGGAAGCCCTCGGTGCCGCCCCAGGGCAGGAAGCTGCCGGAGCCGAGCCCGCTTTTCACCAAGCTGGAGCTGCCGGAGGCGTGAGGAAGTCGCGATCTAACCGAAACCTCCTGCACACCTTTGTCACAGTAGCGATCCTCTGGATCATCGTGCTGGTGGGTGGAACTTTGGCCGCGGGATACGCCCTGGGCGTAACCCCCTGGAACGCCCCCGACGAGCCCGCCCACTACAACTACATTCGCCATATCGCCACCACGGGGCAGCTGCCCGTGTTGAAGCCGGGTGACTGGAACGCCCCGCTGCTGGAGCGGCTGAA
>JAJYNT010000150.1 GCA_021786215.1 Chloroflexota bacterium
GCCTGGGACGAGGAGTTGGCTGAATTCACCGACCAAAAGGATGATGGCCCCCCCGAGGAACCGGACCCGGACAGATAGAGTCGGGCGGGACCCTTTCGGTCCCGCCCCTCCCATGATAGAATGGCCGCGTGATCAGCTATTCTCGGCAACAAATTGAGAGGCAACTCGTCGCCGATCAGGCACTCTGGCGCAAGGTGCCACCGGCGGCCAGCGCCGTTGTTTTCCCACTGGAGATCTTGCTGCTGGGCTGGGACCCTGGCTGGCGGGTTGGCATCATTACCGTTGTCCTCCTGGGGACAGCCTCCGCGATACTCCCCCGATCGCTGAAGGTCAGTATCTATCTGATCGACCTGTTGGAGCGAGTCGTGGCGCTTCCCATGGAGCTCTGCTGGCTGCTTCTGGTCTGGCATCTTTCGGCTCGTCAACCCCTCTTCCCGATCCTCGGCCAACCCCTGGCAGGAGCGGTTGTGGTTACCGCAAGCCTCTGGGCACTCACTCGCTTCCTGTCACTGGTCAGCAGGTTTGCCAGCCGTCTTGCCTTCCACTGGGCGCAACCCTAGTGCGTCGCTACGACGCAGTGTTCCTTGATGCCCAGGGGACACTCCTGCGGGTGCACCCGTCGATCCCCTCCATTTATGCTGAAGCCTGCGTCGCATTATGAAACGGCTTCGAGGGAGCGCAAGGCGCCGGCATCGACGCGCTGCTGCTGGACCGCGACGGGAAGCACGGTGAAGAGCCTAACCGCATCCACACCCTTCTCGAGCTCTTAGATCTCCTTCCGTAGAACACCCTCTACCAACCGATACTTTTCGACCAGCCTCTGCATCTCCTTTTCGGCCTCGGACATCAACTCCACATACCGATCCAGATATCCCATGCCTCGGCTGATATCGATGTACTTGTTGAAGCGAAAGCCATTCTTGACGACCTCCGCACCCTCGCTGGCGTTACGAAGGGCATCCGCGAATAGCTTGTGGTACCGCTGCGCAGGCTTCGGC
Source organism: Chloroflexota bacterium (assembly GCA_021786215.1). Next base: position 999 of record JAJYNT010000150.1, read on the forward strand.
GCGGAAAGCTCGCCAAACCTTCTCAGCCTGTCGGTCACCTGCCACCAATAGTTGGCCGAGAGGTTGGCGGCCTTCTGTCCATCCTGGATCGGTTCCGAGACACTATCTCGCCACTCGTCGTAGAGCCGATTCACCATCAGGGCGATAGGTGTAGCAGCCTGCAGGTAGCCGCTAACTTCCTCCCGCTCTTTGCGGAAGCGATCCTCCTGCATCCTCTTCCAGAAGGAAAGGGGATGCGTAACGGCGGATCGGTTCCTCTGGGAGGCGCTGTTCTGTTCCGGAAGCGGCTCGGGCATGTCAGCGTCCCAAAAGGTAGATAAGACGGCAGGCGTAGTCTACCGATGTGTTGCTGGAGCGTCAACTGATCGATCGCTGACCATCGAGTTCGAGTTGCGCCAGATGACAGAAGAGGTGCAGGACGAGAGCCGCTGGTGCATGGCTTAACCAAGAGAGGTCGAGGGGAACGGCCGGACCTCTCTTGGTCACTCAGGGCGAGGTTTAGCCTCACTTACGGCGCGGTCCCTACGCAGCCTTCTGTTGCGGCTGCTGCTTGAGCGCTGCCTGGAGCTTCGCCTCGGCATCCTTAATCCCTCACTCGATATCTACTTTTCCTGATGACAGAAGCGAACTCCATCCAGGGAAAGCTGCTTAATAGGGCATCACCTCCCGGCCGAGTGTGCTGTTGATGACCAGCGCCGCCGACGCGTAAAACGCCAGCAATGCCGACACAATGGAGGCGTAACCGGCCGCCATGATAGTCAGGAAGGCACCACCCATGAAAAACGACGCTGAAAGCAAGGCCAGCGAGACAGTTAGGAAACCGGCGGTCCCGACCACGACCGCACTGATACCGGTCGCGGCGAAAGTCAGGTAGGCCCCAATAAGGGCAAACATGGCCACGGCTACGGCGGTGCCCAACTCCGGCTGCAGGATCCCCACGGGGATACCTGTCAACCCTGAGACCAGGATGCCCAGCCCCAGCACACCATAGAGCGAACCGTAGACGCCCAGGAAGGTCGCCCAGAAGGTGCTGCCTTTTCGAAAGGACCACATGGCGGCGATAAACTGGGCTATGCCACCGAAGATGATCAGCATGGGAAGCGTCGCGATGTACCCTGTTATCGATGACACGAAGGCGATGATAGGGGACCCCTGGGAGGAGATGGCAGCCCAGCCAGCCTCGATTGCTCCGAGAGTGAATGTGGTTGCCGCGAAGGCTGCCAGCCCTAGGGGTGCAGCATCGGCAACGGTCGCCTGGGCGTTGAGCTCCAACCGTTGGATGATATCTTCCGCCGATACCGGCCGTATCGGCCCGGCGGGCGTCCACTGCTCTCCTCGCGGATTCAGGGGTGGACCCGTCGGCTCCTGCCCCTGCGCACCCTCAGGACGAGAAGGTTCTTCTTGCTCGTGTTCGTGCGCCATGAGTCACTACTCTCCTTTCGGCTTTCCGCGGACAAGGCAACCCTTCGCCAACACCGCTTCTACCCTAGCCAGATACCGAGATGCACTCCGCACAAGGCTCCGCAGACCGAGACCCCGGCAATCCTGTCCCAAGCCGGGGCAACCTTCCTATCAAGGGTAAGCTCATCTCACTGGATGGCTGTCGTCGGAGATGCAACGAGTATGCCACTCTAATGTCCTCAGATCGCCGAAGCCGCTTGAGGGGCCTGGAAAAGCTGAATACCGGAGGGAGGGGCTGAGGCCCCTCCCTCCGACGCGCTTCGGTCCTTTGTCAGTGGGTCCTGCTTCACGTTGTCAACCAAGGCGACGCACGGCTCGAAGCCACCCCGCCGCTATCTCTCGTCAAGGGCTACGCCGCCTTCCGCATCCTTCGGGTAATCGCGGCCTCACCGATCACACGCATCAACTGCTTCGTTCGCTCAACGAAGACCATCTCAGCTGCCAGATTGGTCTCGAGGAGCGCAGACACTGGGATGTCACCCATGAAGTCCGCCATTGCGATCAACCCGGTGTAGGCTGCGGTCTGCAGTTGCACCAACTCCCGGGCCTTGTGAATGACGTAGAGGGCTTTCAGCTGCGGCGACGGTATCTCGTTGTACTCTCTGCGGAAATCCTCCAAGAAAACATCGTGCAGACGGGTTGTGGGAGGCTGAACCGGCTGTTTGCGCAGCAGCCTGAACGCCTCGTCCAGGTTGTGTATGCTCTCCTTTGTGAGGAAGCTCCTGGTCTCCAGGATCTCCTTTACTTCCTCTCTCTCTGCCATCTGGCTCATCTCCTGCCAGATCTGCAGCGCACGCTCCTCGCGAGCGCGCACATTGCTCAGCACTGTGATGAACAGTTCTTCCGCATCTTGGATAGGCATGGCTGGTATTGCACTCCTTCATGTTCCGACGCAGGACTGCAGCGCCGCCGGGCTTGTAGCAAATCCTATTCCCACTACTCAAGCTGGGGATGTGGCATGCATTTCGCCCAAGTGATGGCATCGGATGACGTGGTGCCCGACGGGGAAGGGGACGAAACCGAATCGTGAACCCTCGGCACGCAGCTTCCTGAGGGTGCGTCGATGGAAGCGAGGGAGACCAGGCCTACGGAAGCCTCCACACCGCCAGTCGGTGGGTTGACCAGCGAAGAAGTTCGGCAGCGACGTGCGCGGGGTGAAATCAACCGGACTACCCTGCCCATCAGCCGTCCCCTCAGCGACATTCTCAAAGGCAACATCCTCACCCTCTTCAACGCTATTGTGGCCGGCGCGGCAACGCTGCTGCTGGCAGTCGGACAACTGCGTGATGCCTTCCTCACCGGCAGCCTGATCGTCTTCAGCGTCGGGGCCAGTACCTTCCAGGAAATCCGGGCAAAGGTACGCCTGGAGAGGATTGCCTTGCTGGCTCGCGTCCATGCGCGGGTCATCCGGGACGGAGCTGAGATAAGGGTTGACCAGTCCGACCTGGTGCTGGGCGACTACCTGGTGTTGTCACGGGGAGAACCGGTTGTCGTCGACGGAACCGTGGTTCAGGCCGACCAATTGGAGGTCGACGAGTCCCTTCTGACCGGTGAAAGTGAGCCTGTAGCCAAGAGCACCGGCGCCAGGGTCCTCTCCGGCAGCTACTGCGTAGCCGGGTCAGCCATCTACACGGCAGAAGGAATCGGCGAGTCAAGCTATGCCCAGAGGCTGGCCGCGGCAGCCAGAGCGTACAGCTATTCACGGAGCCATATCCAGAAATCGCTCAACCGAATACTCTGGGCGCTGCTGGTGATCGTCGTCGCGGTCAGCGTGATCCAGGCACTGTTCTTTCTCTTCCGCGGCGTGGCGATCGTCGATGCCATTCGAGCCACCGCGGTGATAGCCACTCTGGTGCCCCAGGGGTTGCTGGTGATGTCCACCGTCGCCTACTCGGTCGGCGCGGTGCGCCTCGCACGGGCGGGCGTGCTCGTCCAGCAGTTGAACGCGGTCGAATCTCTCAGCTATGCGGACCTCCTCTGCCTCGACAAGACCGGCACTCTCACCACCAACCGGCTTCGGCTGCACGAGGTCGTCAGCCTCGCCGATCAAGAGCCGCCGGTCGAGCAACTGATCGGCCTGTTCGCATCCAGCTTCCCCAAACCAGACGCCACCCTCCAAGCAATCGCCGCCAGGCTCCCGTCGGAACAGTGTCCGGTCGCCGCGGCTGTGCCCTTCTCTTCCGAGAGAGGATGGAGCCTGCTCACCTTCGGCGCTCCATGCCCTTTCGGCACCTTTGTGCTGGGGGCGCCGGAGGTGCTGCTGAGACACTCCCGAGAAGTGGCCGGCGTGGAGGAGACGAACAGACGGCTTGCAGCGGCGGGGCTACGAGTCCTTCTATTCGCAAGGGCATTGGACCAGCAGGGCCGGCCAGGTAGAGCCGGCCCCTCGGACCGCGCGGCACGCCTACCGGATAATCTGCAGCCTCTGGCACTGGTGGCGCTGCAAGAAGAGGTGCGCCTCGACGCCACCCCCACGCTGGACTCCCTGACGCAGCAGGGCATATCGGTCAAGGTAATCTCAGGCGACAACCCCCGAACCGTGCTGGCGATCGCCGACAGGGCAGGGGTGCCCAGCACCGCGCCCGCAGTTTCGGGGCCTGAACTGGACGAGTTGCCTCCCGAAGTCAGGACGCAGGCAATTGAGCGTTCGACCGTTTTCGGTCGCATCTCGCCTTCGCAAAAGCAGGAGATCCTTCGAGCCCTGCAAGCAAGCGGACACTACGTGGCGATGATCGGGGATGGTGTCAACGATGTGCTCGCGCTAAAGCAGGCGAATGTGAGCATCGCCATGGGTGGTGGGAGCCCTGCCGCCCGTGCTACGGCCGATATCATCCTGCTCAACAACAACTTCGACGTGCTTCCGGCAGCACTGGGAGAGGGGCGTCGCATCATCAACGGCATGCTACTGCTTATCAAACTGTTCCTAATCCGAGACGCGGCTACCATCGAATTGATCCTGGTCGCGGGCTTCGCCGGTGCTCCTTTCCCGTTCTTGCCACCTCACGCCGCCCTGATCGCCCTCCTTACGGTGGGGATACCCGCCCTGTTGGTGGTGGCATGGGCCGGTCCGGCTGCACCTCACGAGGAATCCATCCGTGCCATAGCCGTATCCGTCTTGCAGATCGGCACCACTAGCGCGCTGGCCATCCTCACCCCGTATCTCCTGGTCGTGATGGGTTTGGGCGCGGAGGCAACCCAAGCCCGCACGGCGGCCGTGACGGCGGCGGTAATCAGTGGGGCCTTCGCCCTGATCCTTTTCCGTTATCCCCTCGATGCCCCCCTCCCCCTGCTTCTCTCCGATCACCGCTTCGTTGCCCTGGCAGTCGGGATTATTGCGATCTATCTCCCCGCGCTTTACTGGCCCACCTTCCAGTACTACTTCGAGCTGAAGCCACTCTACCCGTTCGGTTGGGCGGTGATCCTGCCGATCGTGCTTGCCTGGTTCGCTGTACTCCGGCTCGTGGCCCGGTATCGAGTCATCCAGCGGTTCTTCTCGTAGCTCCAACGGCGCCACCAACAAGGGCGGTGTGCGAATAGTTGCGAAAACAGTGAGGCCAGCACGGGATAGCCGGGGTAGGCTTGTCTCGTTGTTTGGGGTCGGGGAGCAATACCCATACCGCAACTGCCCAAGCAAATCGCGAGGCAGTGTACGGCGGCTTGCGGAAACAGGACATCCTGCACCATGTCATGCTGAGCGCCAGCGAAGCATCTCTTCGTTACTGCCACTGGGCGCTCAAGT
>JAJYNT010000333.1 GCA_021786215.1 Chloroflexota bacterium
AACTGCTGGAACAGGTGAGGCAGAGGATGAGCGGTGGGGCGCCGTTCATCCTCAGTGTTGGCATGATCGAGCCACGGAAGAACCTCGTGCGGCTGATCGATGCCTTCGAACTACTCAAGACCCGTCACCCCCTCCCCCACAGGTTGGTGCTGGCCGGGAAGAGGGGATGGCTATCTGAGGGGATCTACCGGCGCGCCCAGAACTCGCCCGTGAGCTCCGACATACTGTTCCCCGGTTTCGTGGCTGAAGCCGGCCTCCCAGCACTGTACAGTGCGGCAGATCTCTTTGCCTATCCATCGCTTTATGAAGGGTTCGGGCTGCCACCCCTGGAAGCGATGGCCTGCGGCACCCCTGTCGTCGCCTCCTCCAGCGCCTCGCTTCCAGAGGTGGTCGGTGGTGCGGCCCTCATGGTAGATCCGGAGAACACCGAGGAACTGGCGGATGCGATGGCCAGGATGCTCTTGGACACGGAGACGAGGTCTCAGATGGTAGCCAGGGGATTGGATCAGTCCAAGCAGTTCACCTGGCGAGCATCCGCGGAGAGGATGCTCGCCGTCTACAAGCGGCTGAGCGCCAAGAGATAGGGAGTCCATGGGGACGCCACTCCGCATTGCCATCAACGCCTACTTCCTGCAACAACCGGCCACCGGCAGCGGCGAGCACCTTTACCATCTGCTGGAGGGACTCGACGCCGTCGACAGTACCAACCGGTACCTGGTGCTCTACCCAAGGCTCGGCGATAATCCTGCATTGCGAACCCCTAGGCTGGGCCCGCGCTTCGAGATCAGGGAAGTGCGGGGAACTTCCGAGCGGCTTGGACCCCGCTTCGGCAAGCTGTGGTGGGAACAGGTGGCCCTAAGGCAAGCCTGCGCCGGAAAAGAGATTGATCTTCTCCACTCCCCATACTTTGCCGCCCCGCTAGTCCCCAATCTGCCCACGGTGGTCACCATACACGATGTCATTCCGATGGTCCTGCCCCATTACGGGAGTTCTATCCACGCGCGGGCCTATCTTGGCCTGGTCTCAACGGCCGTGCGGCGCGGGCGGGCTGTTATCACGGTTTCTGAGGCTGCCAAGAGGGACATAGTCTCGGCTCTCGGCATTCCCGCTGAGCGAATCCACGTGATCTACAACGCCGTCGACGGCAGTCTCCAACAGGTCCGCGACGCGGCAGCCCTGGAGAGGGTTCGGGATGCGCACCGAATCACGGAAGACTTCGTCCTCTACTTCGGCGGCTTCGACGAGAGGAAGAACGTGGCCCGGATCGTGCGCGCCTTTCAAGCGGCCCGCTCCAGCTTCCATCGACCTTGCCAGTTGGTACTGGCCGGATCCCTCAACCTGGTTGGGCAACACCCTCTCTACCCAGACCCCCGTCCGCTGGTCCGGCAGCTGGGCCTGGAAAACCAGGTGATCATCACCGGCCGGATATCGGAGGAGGAGAAGGGAGCGCTCTACAGCGCCGCGTCCGCCTTCGTCTTTCCCTCGCTCTATGAGGGATTCGGGATTCCGGTACTCGAGGCAATGGCCTGCGGCACCCCCGTGATCACATCCAACAGCTCCGCTCTGCCTGAAGTGGCAGGCGACGCGGCCCTGACGGTTGACCCCTCAAGCGTGGAAGCCATCGCCGACGCGATGATCCGGCTAATCAACGATGCCGAGTTGAGAGAGGAGATGAAGCGTAGGGGCTCTCGGAGGGTAAGAGAGTTCAGATGGGAGGCCTCCGCCCTCAAGACCCTGGATGTCTACAGGCAGGTCCTCTCATGAGAGTGCTGATGGTCTCCAAGGCCTGTGTCGTCGGAGCCTACCAGCGAAAGCTGGAGGAGTTGGCGGCCCTCGACGGCGTGGAGCTGATGGTCGTCGTCCCGCCATACTGGCAGGAGGAGGCCCGACGAATAGTCCTGGAACCCCTCCATACCCGGGGCTACCGGCTAGAGGTGGAGCCGATCCGCTTCAACGGCCGGTTTCACCTCTTCCACTTCCCGGGGCTGGCTCGCCGGTTCCGAGATTTTCGTCCCGAGATCGTTCACGTGGACGAGGAGCCCTACAACCTGGCATCCCTGCACGCCCTCTGGTTGGCACGACGCCACGGGGCCCGTAGCCTCTTCTTCACCTGGCAGAACCTCGATCGCCGCTACCCCCCGCCGTTCAGATGGGTGGAGCAGTACAGCTTCAGGGCCGCGAACTATGCCATTGCCGGCAACGCCGAAGCCGTCGGGGTGCTGAAACGGAAGGGTTTCCGAAAACCGATCGAGGTGATCCCGCAGTTCGGCGTCGACCCGGACATCTTTCGTCCCCTCTCACTCCCAGAGGAAGAGGGTCGGGGTGAGGACCTTTCCCCTCTCCCTCTGGGAGAGGGTCGGGGTGAGGGCATCAGCACTCCCCACTTTCGCATCGGCTACGTGGGTCGCCTGGTCGAGCAGAAGGGGGTCCTGGATCTGCTGGAGGCCGTGGCGGGGCTCGAAGGCGAGTGGACCCTCACCATGGTTGGTGCGGGTCCACTTCAGGGCGAGATCGAGTCACGGTCGAATACCCTGCGGATCTCCCAACGGGTGAAGATCATCCCTGGCGTTCCATCCCGAGAGATGCCCGGGATCCTGAACGGCGTGGACGTGCTGGTGCTGCCATCCCGAACCCGATCCAACTGGAAAGAGCAGTTCGGACGTGCGCTGGTGGAAGCCATGGCCTGCCAGATCCCGGTGGTGGGCTCCGATTCCGGCGAGATACCCAACGTCATCGGCGACGCCGGTCTGCTGTTCCCTGAAGGCAACGTGACGGCCCTTAGAGCAGATCTGGAAGCCCTGCGATCCTCTCCAGAGCTGCGGGGCAACCTGGGCGAGCGGGGACGCTCTCGAGTGCTAGCCCGCTTCACCCAGGCCCGGGTGGCCGAGCAGACCTACGATCTCTATCGGCAACTGATGCGCTCGTAGTAGCGGTTCCGCCCCCACCCCACCGGATCCCGAACTTGCCGAGGCTCGTCTTCCAGAGGCGCGGGCCTACACCCTGTTCAGCAGCAGTGCCCGCTTGATCTCCTCTATCGCCAGAGTCACCTTGATCCCTCGCGGGCAGGCCTCGGTGCAGTTGAAGACCGTGCGGCACCTCCAGACGCCGTCCCGCCGGTTGAGCAGTTCCAACCGCTCCGCGGCGCCCTCATCTCGACTGTCGAAAATGAACCGGTGGGCGTTCACCAAGGCGGCGGGACCCACAAATTCAGGGTTGCTCCAGAAGGGGGGACAGGAGCCGGTGCAGGCGGCACACAGGATACATTTGGTCGTGTCGTCGAACCGCGCCCTCTGCTCGATGCTCTGCAGTCGCTCCTGTTCCGGAGGCAGCTCGTGGGTTATCAGGTAGGGCTTCACCGAGGCATACAGCTCGAAGAAGTGATCCATGTCCACCAGCAAGTCTTTGATCACCCGAAAGCCGAGGAGTGGCTCTATGACGATCGGCTGATTGACGTCCTTGACCAGCACCTTGCACGCCAGCCGGTTTCGCCCGTTGATCCGCATGGCGTCCGAGCCGCAGATGCCGTGAGCGCAGGAGCGCCTATAGGTCAATGAGCCATCCCGGTACCCCTTGACGTAGTTGAGAGCGTCCAGCACCCGATCCGTGGGCTCAACCTCGGCATCGTACTCCACAAAGTGGGACTCCGGATCCTTCTCCGGATCGTAGCGCAGGATCCTCAGCGCAACGTGCATCTCCTGTCACCTCTAGGTAGGTATCAATCAGTACTTCCTCTCCTGAGGCTGGAAACGGGTTATGGACACCGGCTTGTAGCTGATATCCACCCCGCTTGGGGTCTTGTGGGCCAGGGTGTGGACCAGAAACCGGGCATCGTCGCGCTTCGGGAAGTCCTCACGATAGTGGGCTCCCCGGCTCTCCTCCCGGACAAGGGCACCGGCCACGATGGCCTCGGATATGTCCAGCAGGCTCCCCAACTCCAGAGCCTCCGTCAACTCGCTGTTGAACAGCCTGCCCTTGTCCTGCAGCGAGATTCGGCTATATCGATCCTTCAGCCCGGCCAGCACATGGCGCATGGCCGTGAGTTTCCCCGCATCCCGCATGACCGATGCGTTCATATCCATCTGCTCCTGCAGCTCCGTCCGCAGGGAGGCCACCTTCTCCGACCCGTCCCCAGACAGCAGGCGTTCCACCTCAGCCCTGGCATACTCCTCCACATCTCCAGGCAAGGGCCGCAACTCGGCCTCCTTCAGATATCTCAGCACGTCCCTTCCGGCCCGTCGCCCAAAGACGATTATGTCCACCAGCGAATTGGTCCCAAGCCGGTTTGCCCCATGAATCGAGACGCAGGCACACTCGCCGGCGGCGTAGAAGCCGGGCATAGGGCTGTTCACCTCGTCGATCACGACCCTGCCATCCACATCGGTGGGTATGCCACCCATGGCGTAGTGGGCAGTGGGCTGAACCGGGATCGGCTGCCTGGACGGCTCGATCCCTAAGTAGGTGCGCACAAAGTCCATGATGTCCGGGAGCCTCTGCTCCAGCAGTTGAGGATCCAGGTGGGTGAGATCCAGATACACGAAATCCCGGCCGTCTATCCCGCGTCCCTCGCGAATCTCGGTGTAAATGGCACGAGAGACCATGTCCCTGGGCGCCAGATCCAGCAAAGTGGGCGTGTAGCGCTCCATGAAGCGCTCACCGTTCCGGTTGCGCAGCACTCCCCCCTCGCCCCGGGCTCCTTCAGTGATCAAGATGCCCATCTTGTAGATGCCGGTGGGGTGAAACTGGTAGAACTCCGGATCCTCGAAGGGAATGCCCTTACGGTAGGCAACGGCCACTCCATCCCCGGTGAAGGTCAGGGCGTTACTCGTGACCTTGTAAACCCTCCCATAGCCGCCGGTAGCAAACACCACCGCCTTCGCGTGGAAGGTGTGGATCCCGCCGCTCCCGATCTCCAGCGCCACAACCCCCTGGCACGTCCCATCCTGGACTATCAGGTCCAGCAGGTGATACTCATTGAAGAAGACCACCTCGTTCTTTATGCATTGCTGGTACAGAGTCTGGAGGATCATGTGGCCGGTCCGGTCTGCCGCATAGCAGGAGCGGTGCACTGGGGCCTTGCCATAATCGCTGGTGTGCCCGCCAAAGAAGCGCTGCGCTATCTTCCCGTCCTGGGTCCTGCTAAACGGCAATCCCATGTGCTCCAGGTCGTACACGGTGTCGATGGCCTCCTGGCACATGATCTCCACAGCGTCCTGGTCGGCGAGGTAGTCGCTTCCCTTCACGGTATCGAACATGTGCCATTCCCAGTGGTCCTCCTCCAGGTTCCCCAGGGCTGCCCCTATCCCACCTTGAGCCGTCCCAGTATGGGAGCGGGTGGGATAGAGCTTGCTCAGAACGGCCACGTGAGCCTTCCCCGACATCTGCATGGCGGCCATCAACCCCGCGCCGCCGCCGCCCACAACTATCGCATCGAACTTATGGTACATGGCCGCTACCTCACGCTCATGGGGTTGAAGTAGGCTGGAAGGACAAGATGATCTGGGTGCCTACCAGCAGAAAGACGAAACCCACCACGTAGAGGGTGGTCATGGTGACCAAGCGCCACGATCGAGTATGGATGTAGTCGTCGGAAACCACCCTCGCCCCATTCATTCCATGGATGAGGGCGAGCCACAACATCCCCAGGTCGTACCATCGCCACGCGGGGATACTCCACCGACCAGCAACGAAGGCGAAGTTCACGTTCTCGATAGGCTGAAACGCGTGCATTATGGCCAGGTGGATCAGCACCAGCAGGAGGAGGGCAACGCCCGATATCCGCATGAAGAGCCACGACCACAGTTCGAAGTTGCTGCTTTTCGCTCTTGTCGACGAAGCCGTGTATATCATTGATCACCCCTCCGATCATGGGTTGACGAACAACATCAACCATACCGTGGGCCCGAACAGGACAAAGAAGAGCACAACCATTCCCCAGAAGATCCGTTCCTGATATAGAGAGCCCTTTTCCCAGAAATCGATGATGGTCACCCTGATACCGTTGAGGGCGTGGTAGATCACTGTGCCCACCAGCAACAGCTCGAAGATACGAACGATTGGGTTGTGATAGATCGCCTCCCAACCGTTGTAGACCCCGGGACCGTAACCGATCAGAGACGTATCCGCTATGTGCGCCAGCAAGAAAAGCACGATCAATAGGCCGGTCACCCGGTGGAGATCGGAA
>JAJYNT010000269.1 GCA_021786215.1 Chloroflexota bacterium
CGGGCCAACTGCTCAATGAACTCGATCTCATCTGTCGTCATGGGTCGGACTCGTAGCGCCAATGGATACCTCCGGTCTACATATGTGGTATCCAAATGTTAACACACACTTGCCGGATGGACCAATTAGTATCCGCGAGCGCCGTTTTCCGGTCACCATTCGGAGAAGTCGTACAGATCCAGTTTGGACAGACCGTGCAGGCCTGCATGAACAACATAATACTGCCAAGCGACAACTAATGCCACTAGGCTTCCGTAGGACTCTCGGGGAACTCGCGAAGCTGCCGAGTTGGAAGCTCATAAGAGGCAAGCGATTCCTCCACCCGGAGCCTGTCGATGAAGGCGGTGGATTTGAGCGACTTCTCTAGAAGATGCTCAACGTACGAGCGCAGGACGCCCTCCACCTCACGCCGAACAGGGGAGGTCAACCGCAAACCGCCGGTCGGGGGGGCATTGAGCCGCTGCAGATGGCGAAGCACCTTCAGGGCATTTAGAGATAGGGGCACGGCCGTCACATCGTGGTGGCCGCAGGCGGGGCAGATGACTCCTCCCCGCACGGAACTGAAGTAGTTGGCCTCCGGACGTATCTCCGCCCGACAGTCTAGACAGCGGCTGAGCTCGGGACGGTATCCAACCAGATCGAGAAGATGAAGCTCAAAAAAACGGACAGTGGTGAACAGGTCAGCCTGCTCAGCCAGCCTATGAAGGGTCGCCACCAACAGATCGAAGAGAGTCCGATTCTCTATCCGCTCTTCGCTGAAGCTGTCCACCAACTCCGCCGCATAGTAGCCCAGGCTGGTGCGCTTCAATTCCTCCCGCATCTGACGGAAGGTGTCCAGGGTCTGACTCTGGGTGACCACGTCCAGTTCTCGCCCCCTGGCCAGCAGCATGTCGGCGTAGGTGAGGTCGTCTACATGCCCCCCCAGGCGGCTTCCCGGACGGCGAACCCCTTTGGCAACAGCACGGAACTTGCCAGCCGCGGAGGTGTAAAGAACGAGGATCTTGTCGGCTTCGCCGAGGTCGATCCTCTTCAGCACAACGCTCTTTGTTCTGTAGACTCTCGGCCGTTCGGCCATGATTGCGTCTAGTCTTCTAGTCCGGGCATCAACTCCACGGTCATGGTACCTCGGGTCAAGTCCACCCTTTTCACAACCTGTTTGATGGCGGGAATCAGCAGCTCACCCCTGGGCCCATGCACCACGTACACATCGTTGCTGCCGGTCTGCAGGATATCGTCCACCTTTCCGATTGACTCACCTTCGATCGTGACCACCTGAAGGCCCAGAATCTGGTGCCAAAAGTAGTGTTCCTCGGGAAGCTTTACCGCCGCCTCCTCCGGCACCTCCACCAGCGTTCCTCTCAGCCGCTCCGCCTGGTCCATGTCATCGACACCCTTCAGCTTTAGCACCACCGCGTCCTCCAACATGCGGTAGCCCTCCACCTCGTGGCGACGATGCTCCGGCCCGAGGTACACAGCCGAGGTTGAGGCGAATCTCTCGGGGAAATCCGTGATTATCTCGGCCTTGACCTCACCTCTGTTCCCTTGAGGTGACACGATGCGGGCGACGACCAAGTACATACCAGCCCCGACTACCTACACGACCTCTACAGCCACTCGTTTGCCATGTCGCGCCGCGGAAGCTCGAACGACAGACCTGATCGCCTTGACGATGCGTCCCTGCCGGCCGATCAGCTTGCCCGCATCATCAGGAGATACCTCGATCTCGAAGGTGGTCAGCTGTTCGGTCTCGATCTCCGTGACCCTCACCGATTCGGGGTCATCCACCAACGACCGGGCGATGAACTCCACTAGCTCTTTCATAACCACGAGTCCGTCCTTCCCAGGCTGTCAGTTTACCCTTTACTCCCTCGGACCTGATCCATAACACCAGCCCGGGTGAACAGCTTCTCGACGGTCTCGGTCATCTGAGCCCCCTGGCCAACCCACTTCGCAGCCTTCTCCACGTCCACCTGAATCGTAGCCGGCTCGGTCAGCGGATCGTAGTGACCCACCAAATCGATGTACTTGCCATCACGTGGGGCTCGAGCGTCTGCCACCACTATGCGATAGCTGGGCTGCTTCTTGGCGCCGGTCCGTCGCAACCGGATCTTGATCATCCCCTCTCCTTTCGAGGCTAACACTATTAGCGAGGCTCCCGAGAGCCCATCAACTGAGCGCACGCTCGGGTTGGCCTCGCCGCAGTCTCCTACCGATACCCATATTATAGTTTAGAGTAGCGCCTCGGGCAAACCCACTCCTCCGAGCGGCTCTTCGCGGGGAAGTGTGATTTGGCCTCGGCCGTGAACGGCTGGGTTAAGACTATCGGCCAGGCCGCGGTTAGCCCGGCCCTTCAGGGCCGAGACGTCACACAAGACCGCGAATAGAGACCGTCCCAAAGTGGGTAACGGCGTTGGTTGGCCTGGCGCGGCGCTAAAGCGACCGCGCTAAAAGAGCGAAGCGCACTGAAGGCGCTAGCTCCCATAGTCAGCCCCTTCAGCGGGCTTTGCTCTTTCAGCCCTGCGGCTTTAGCCCAGGGCAAAGCCGAGCGCCACGACCCCCTGTGCTTACTCACTTTGGGATGGTCTCCGCGAATAGCCCTCCGAACCCCTCGGCATAGGGCTTGCGCTGCAAGACCCCCTGGCAAGGGCAGTAAGAGGAGGTGATGGGGAAGAGAATGCAAAGGCTTTATCGCTCGAGGCGCGACCGGATGCTCGCTGGGGTGTGCGGAGGCATCGCGTCCTACCTGAACACTGACTCAACCCCGATACGGATTATCTGGGCGATCCTTTCCACGCCGATGTTCGGGTTCATCGGGCTGCCGGTCTACTTACTGTGCTGGGCCATCATACCACCTGAGCCGGCGTCGGTCTGATCTGATGCGGAGGAAGGTGGAGGCCATCGGCACCACCTTCCTCCGGCTACCGACCTCCCCCATTCCTGGAAGACGGCGCTGAACGTTGAAGCCAATCTCCAAGCCGCGTACCATTATGGTATCGTTGCGTTCAAAAGCCTATCGGCACTCAACATTTGCATTCCTAGAAATCGGTTGCAAGAGCGCAGTGGCACGGCACCACAAAGCAGAACCGGCCAAGGACCGACGGAAGAGACATGAATCCACCGGCTCTCCCGCACAGCGTATCACAGCTGTCTCGACGGAAGAGGCGGCATTATTGATGGAGCAGGGCGAGATCCAGCAATACGAGATCGTGCCCTCCGGCAGCAACTACACTTTCCTCACCCTGATGTCAGCCAACGGCAGGGGACAATTCCTCGCCATCTACAAACCTCAACGTGGCGAAAGGCCTCTCTGGGACTTTCCGCGGGGCAGCCTCCATCGGCGAGAACGTGCCGCATACGTCACTAGTCGCCACCTGGGCTGGCCCAATGTCCCGGTCACCGTGATACGAGCAGGTCCCTATGGAGTTGGAAGCGTCCAACTGTTCGTGCCTACGGCTGGACAGCCAGACCTCTTTGCCTTTCAGGACGGGAAGCGGCGAGATTTGATGGAGATCGCCCTCTTCGACCTCCTTGTGAATAACGCCGACCGCAAGGCAGGGCATTGCCTGCTCGGGACCGACGGCAGGATATGGGCTATAGATCACGGCCTCACCTTCCATGTGGATCCCAAATTGCGCACGGTACTCTGGGACTTCTGCGGGGAACCGATCCCCAGGGATCTGCTGGAGAAGCTGGAGTCGCTGCGCGACGACACTGACAGTTGGGAGAAGTTGAGCTCCGCTCTGCAAGCCGACCTGGAGCCCGAGGAGATCGACGCCCTCTTCCATCGGTTGGAGAGGCTTATCCGCGGCAGGCGATACCCGCGGCTCGACCCCAATCGAAACATTCCCTGGCCGCTGGTGTAGTGGCGAGTCCGAGTCTCGCCCCCTCTCCTTCGCGGTCGCCTTTCACCTCACAGCTATCGCTGTGGTATGCTTGACGGCAATGGTTTCAGATAGTGAAGAGGCTGGGATGACCTTTACCCCTAAGGATTTTGGGCCGGTGATGCGCTTGGATGCCGATGCCGAAGGCCCGCCGGGCAAGAGAACCTTCCGTCTCCTGATTGCCGGCAGGGAGGGAACGGCCTCTCTCTGGCTTGAAAAGGAGGAGCTGCGTGCCCTCGGAGTCGCCATAGACCAACTGCTGGCACGCGTTTCTGGGCGCCCCGAATGGAAGATGTACGGCAGTTCTCCTGATCCCTACGAGCCATCGGAGAGGTTTGCCTCGGACGCGGAGGTAGAGTTCAAGGTCGGTCAACTCTCCCTTGGATACGAGACCGATGGCAGCATGTTCGTGCTGCTGGCTCACGACTCCGCGGACGATCCGGAAGGACCGGCTTCGTTCACCTGCCTGGCCACCGCGGCGCAGGTCAGGGCTCTGAGCCGCCGAATAGCCTCCGTGATACTGGCAGGCAGGCCAATCTGCCCTCTCTGTGGCGACCCCGTCGATCCGGATGGACATTTCTGCGTTCGCGACAACTGATAACGCGTCACGGTGACTCCGGTGCGTGTGGGCGCTAGGCAAGTCGGACAGTCAGATCGACAGTCGACACTCACCGTTCCATCTGCCCTCAGGAATCACGCTGGACCGGCGTGTGGGATCGCCGGTCCAGCGCAGCGAGAAGGCTGTCCCCCCGACAGGCTTCTACGCTCCACCTAGTATGCAAGAACCATGCTAACGAGTTGATCCACCTCACAGATCTGCCAGGGGCGAGACAGCGGTCCTCGACTCTGCGCAGCTTCTACGTGCGGATCAGTCATTCGCCGCGGGTCCGTGCGCCACGATCTGATTGATCACCGTGTGGACGCCCGGTATTCCCCACGCCACATCCTCCGCGGCGGCCTTGGTGCCCGGCACCGTAACGTCGCCCCGGAGAATAACCTCCCCGCCGTGCACCTCAGCCATTACCAGAGCATCGGTGGTGCGGGGGTCTGAGGCCAGAGCCCGGTTCAACCAGTCAAGCGTCTCCTCATCCTCCTCGGAGGTTCGCTCTAGAGATGTTTGGGTGAAGTAATCGGCATGTTCCCTCATCACGTCTCCTCGCCACACTCCGTTCTGACCCATCCAGGGATGTGGCATAGCTCAACGCAAGCCCCATGCCCTTCGGTCGATCAACAAAGACGGATGCAGCCAGGGTGCTGGCCTCGCACCCATCTGTCGCCGCTCGCACGAATCATCCGATTTTCAGCGTCGTTTGGCACACCACGTGCCTGTAAGCTGGTCGGGATTTCGGACCGAAGCCAAAAACTCGCTGTCCGAGCGTCCCCGGCCGACTTGTCGCGGGAGTCGGGGGAGTCCGCACAGCGCGCCGTAGAGGAGGTCGGATCAAATGGCAGCACCACATCCTGCATGGCAGCGTGACGCCGAGTCGATACTTGGAGACAACACGCCCGGAGGGCCTCAAGGTCAGCAGCGGATGTTCCTGCTGAGACTGCGGCGTCTGCTCTGGCTGAGGCGTAGTTGTGTGGGCCAGTTGGACGACTCCATCTTGAAAGTGCTGGACAAGTCCATCTACTCCACCTATTGCGACTGTCTCGAGGCGGGAGTGGGCGACGAGGCACGCCAACTGTTGAAGCAAAGTCCATAACCAGAAGGTGGGGCCGGCTCCGAACCGGCCCCCGGTTGACACCTCGCCCGTCATAACCTATCCTCCCAGCACACCGAAGTCTTCATGTGGAGACATCGCATGTCGGAGACTACCCCGAACGTGCTGGCTATCGCCGTCCATACCCACGACCGGCCGGGCATCCTGCACCGGCTTACCGGCGTGATCCTAGAACACAACGCCAACATCACATACGTGGACATCACCGAGCGCCACGATGGTCAGTCCGCCACCTACTTCGAACTTGAGGGGGTGACCAACCCGAGGGCGCTGATCGAGGATCTGTCTCAGCTGGACATCGTGGAATCCGTGGAGGAGATACCCTCCTTCTGGAAGATCTTCGGCAAGCGGATCATCGTGATCGGCGGTGGCGCTCAGGTGGGTCAGGTGGTGCTGGGGGCCGTCAGCGAGGCCGATCGCCACAACATCCGGGGAGAGCGAATATCTGTGGATACCATCCCGCTGGTGGGTGAGAAGGAGTTGGCCGCGGCCGTTCGCGCGGTCGCCCGACTGCCCAGGGCGAAGGCG
>JAJYNT010000414.1 GCA_021786215.1 Chloroflexota bacterium
GATCCTATAAAGCCGGCGCAGCCGGTTACCACGCACTTCAACGGCGTCTCCACAACTCAAGATACAGTCGTTCAACGGACTCGACCATCTTATCGACTGTGAACTGCTCCTTCAACCGGATCGATCCGGCCCTGCCCATCTCCATGGCCTTATCTCGGTCGGTGAGAAGTGCCAGGATCGCGCCGGACAGGGCGTTTGGATCGCGGGGCGGCACCAGAAGGCCCGTCACCCCATCCTCAACCACCTCAGGAATAGCGCTGACGTTTGTGGCGACGATCGGTTTGGCCGCCGCCATCGCCTCGAGAAACACCAGTCCGAACCCCTCCCACAGGGACGCCATGACGAAGAGATCCGCGGCTTGCATCACCGCGGGGATGTCGCCGCGCACACCGGCGAAAATCACCCTATCTTGCAGCCCTAGAGATGCCCACTGCTCGAGGAGGCGGGCCTTGTATTCGTCCCTGCCATCCTGGGAGTCGCCGGCTATCAGAAGTCGCGCCTCAGGCAGTCGCTTCCTGACCAGAGTCATCGCTTCCAGGAGAAAGGTGAGTCCTTTCTGCTCTGTGATCCGCCCCACCGTGGCTAGGAGCGGAGTCCGGGACGGTATGCCAAGCTCGGCTCTGACTCGAGCGCCCTCCTCGGGGGTGGCTGCCGTTTCGGACTGGAGACCGTAGTAGATCCGGGTGATCCGTGTGGGATCCACCTTGCCCACGGAGGCGATGTATCGACCCACGTAATCGGACAGGACGATGACTCGCTGATTCCAACGGGAGATCAGTCCATGCGTAACTGCCACTGCCGGTCGTCGAAGGGCGGCTTCGTCGTTATGCTTGGACGCGATGCGCAGTGGTGTGCGCGCCAAAACGGCCGCCATGGTGCCGTAGCTGTCGGCCTTCAACAGGTGGGTGTGGACGATCTGGTAGTGCCCCCCGGCGAGGATGCGGGCAAGCCTGGGCACCAGGAGAGGGGAGAAGCTGCCGCGTGCCGGCAGGTCGAACAGTTGGGCTCCGCTCTCCCGAAACTGCTCGGCCAGTGAGGGGTTCTTGAAGAACGCCACGTCGGCTGTGTGGCCTCGGCGCCGAAGTCCCTGGACCAGGGAGAGAAGGTGCATCTGTGCACCACCAACGTCGAGCGAGGTGATGACGTGGAGGATGCGGAATCGTTCTGAGTTCTGGGTGCTGGGTTCTGAGGACTGAGGACTGAGGACTGAGGACTGAGAGCCCTCACCCCACCCCTCTCCCCTCCCCGCCGCGGGGAGGGGCCGGGGGTGGGGTGCTCTCCCTGTCTCCCCGTCTTCCCATCTGCCCGTCTCCCCGTTTCCCCGTCTCCCCGTCATCGCTTGAGGGCCAGGGCCGCTTCATAGGCAGCCATCGTCTTGTCGGCCTGATGCGCGACCGTGAAATTCTCGATCACTCGCCTGTAGCCGGCTTCGCCCATGGCAGCCGACCTCTCGTCGTCGCGCAGCAGTTCGAGCAGGCGTGAAGAGAAGATTTCCACGTCCCGAGGGTCCACCACGTATCCCGTTACTCCATCTATTACCACTTCAGGAGGGCCACCGAAGCAGGTTGTGATCACCGGCTTCCTCATCGTCATGGCTTCGATGTTGATCAGGTTGAATGGTTCCCGATAGATGGACGGGGTAATGCAGACGGTGGCGAGGGCGTACGCCGCCTTCAGATCGTCACCGGACAGCCACGGCAGGAAAACGGTCCTGTCCTCCACGCTCAAGCGGTGGCCCAACTGCAGGATGTAGGAGATGTAGTCCTCGCTGCTGCCCAGCACCAGGAAGACGAAGTCCAGATCCCTGGGAAGCTTACCCATCGCAGCAACTGCCTGGTCGATCCCTTTGGCGTGACTCACCCGTCCCCCGAAGAGGATAACCTTCTTGCCTTCCAAGCCGTGGTGGCGGGCAAAGCCGCGGACGTGCTCTGGGCTCACCTCCATGCTTGAGGGATCTATGCCGTTGTGGACCACGCTGACCCTGTTTGGGTCGAGGCCGTTGGCCACCAAATCATCCCTCAGTGCGTGGCTGACGGCCAGGACGTGGGCGTTTGAGAGCCGAATGTCCCGCTGGATCAGCCGGTTCCGGAACGGGAAGTAGCGAAGTCGCTGGCAGTTCCTGCACTGGGAAGCTGAGATTCTGGTTGGTTCAGCGGGGTCCGCGCAGGTGAACTTGCTGCTGCAGAATAGCTGGTGATCGTGAGCCGTGAGCACCACCGGCACCGAAGATCGCTTGGCCTCAAGCAACGCTTGAAAGGAGATGTGGGTGTGTATGTTGTGGGCATGTATGACGTCTGGACGGCACTCTGCGATCTTCCGGGCTACCTGGCCGGCTACCCACGGGTTGTAGACGGCCAGGTAGTTGCGCAGCCTGGATGGGTACTTGGAGATGACCCGGCTCACCTGAACCCCGTGAAGGGTTTCGGACATGGTTCCGCCGCGGTCCTCCATCGTGCTCAAGACGCACACGGAGTGGCCACGTCGGGCGATCTCGGCGGAGAGCCTCTCGGCGGCGATGTCGGCTCCGCCTTTGGTGCTTGGAGGGTAATTATCGGAGAGGACGAGAACTTTCATAGTCCCGGCGGTTGCACCTTAGATCCGTGTCGTTGCGGTAGGTCCATTTTTGTTATTATACCCCAGCGCTCATGAGCCCGGCACGCGGGGGACGACCGTGGGCGAGCTGGACTCTTCCCAGGGGGAAAAGGATGACCTTATCGAAGCCACCATCGCAGCCACCTCCGCGGAGTGGTGGTCTACCAGATCGGCTCCTATCTCCGTTGCGGTGGTTGCTTCACCGTCGGTTCGCACGGGAAGTGTTTACCCTCCAGGTGGGCAGCTTCGCCACCATGGGACTGCAGTTCGTCACATCGGTGATCATCGCCAACGAACTGGGCGCGGCGAACTATGGCAGATATCTTGCTGCAAGGAACCTCCTGGATCTGGTGACCGCCTTCGTGAATTTGGCGGTGGGCCAGGCGCTGATCACCAAGTTGGCAGCTGCCCACGCCCGAAGGGACGAGGAGGAATCGCTTAGTCTCCTGGCCTACTTCCTCAAGGTCGGGCTGATTGTGGGGCTGATAGAGAGTGCCATAGGGCTGCTGGCAGGGAACTACGTGGGCGCGCTCTTCATCGAAGATCCGGAGGCGGGAAACCTGGCGCGAGTCCTGTTCGTGATCCCTCCCCTGACCGTCATCCTGAACATGGTGGTGCTGGCCCTTCAGAGCTCTCGCCAGATAGCCCGCCTTACACTGTTGGAGAACGGGGCACTGATGACGACCAGCATCCTCAACGCCGGGGTGGTGGCCCTGGGTGGTGGAGTGCACGGGCTCGTCTACAGCGCGGCCTTCGCCCCACTCCTCACCTCCACCGCTGCGCTGTGGGTGTACCGGACGACCTTACCGAGGATGCCGGGTTTCCCTACCCTCGGGCAGTTGGTGCGAGCGACGCCGTTCGTTCCCTTGCGGCGCTACTTCGCCTTCAGCGCTCTGGTCAGCATAGACAAGAACTTCGCCAAGCTGATAGCCCTGGTGCCGACTACGCTCCTAGCCCGTTACTCCACCAAGCCGGAACTGGCCTACTTCAGGGTGGGCTTCAACCTGATGAACTTCCTGTCGGTGCCGCTGTCTCCTGTTGCCCGAAACCTCTACGCGACGTTAGCCGAGACCCTGGCCAAGCGGGGCGCCAGGCAGATGGGGATGACCCTGCTCAAGGCCTCCCTTCTGGCGGGAAGCATCTCCGTGGTCAGCACGGCTTTCATGATCCTGGCGTCGCCCTACATACTCCTGATCTATCGCCACGAGTACGGGGCGGTGCAGCCGGTGATATACGCTTTGGGGTTGCGCTTTGCCCTTCTGGGATTCGGGGTGGGGTTGGGGCCAGTCTACCAGGTCTTGAACGCCATGAAGCTGGCCATCGTCACGAAGGCAGTCCCGGCCATGATCATGGTTGGCGGGGGGTACGTGATGATCAGCCAGTACGGTTCGGTGGGGGCAGCCCTCACCCTGGTAGCGGCCTACATGGTGGGTGACATTACGAACGCCGTTCTTGTGCCCTGGATGGTGCGGAGGGCGGCGCTGGACGGGTCGGTGGTGGCAGAGCCGCTCAGCTCGGGGGGCAAGCTGTGAAAGTAGTCCACGTCAGCCCGCTCTATTTCAGTGATGAGTCGGTGATCGGGGGTGGGGAAAGATATGCCCTGGAGTTGGCGAGGGCGATGTCCACGCACGTCTCGACGAAGCTGGTCACCTTCGGCAAGAAGCGGCAGAGCATAACCGACGGCACGCTGAGGATCGAGATCTATCCCGCATGGTTCTACTTCGGTGGGAAGAACGTCAACCCCATTTCCCTGGCCTTCCTGCCTGAGTTGCTCGACGCCGATGTCGTTCACCTGCATCAGTACCGGATAGCCCTGTCCGATATCTGCGTCCTTGCTGCACGAACCCTGAGGAAGCCGATCTTCGCCAGCGACCATGGAGGGGGAGGCCGGAACTACGCCCATCGGTTGGCGACCGACGAGCACGTCACCGGTTTCCTGCTGGTCTCCAACTACCTGGCCAAGCAGTACTCCCACCAGGCCCACAAGACCAGGATCATCTACGGCGGCTTCAACCCCAGGCTGTTCTATCCCAGGCAGGTGCCGAGACAGCGCAGGGCTATCTTCGCCGGGAGGCTGATCCCCTTCAAGGGGATCAATTACCTGGTGGAGGGGGTCGACCCGGACATCGAGCTGCATCTGATCGGAAGGGCATACCATCCGGAGTACTACGACCTGTTGCAGCAGCTAGCCTACGGCAAGCGGATCGCTTTCCAGACGGCCCTGAACCAGGAGGAGCTGGCGATGGAGTACTCCTCGGCCATGGTGAACGTGCTGCCGTCGGTCTACGTCGACTACTACGGGACGCATCACAAGAAATCAGAGATCCTGGGCCTGGTCCTGCTGGAGGCGATGGCCTGTGGCGCGCCGGTGCTGGTCACCCGGGTGGGTGGCATGCCGGAGCTGGTCCCCGAGGGAGATGTCGGGTTCATAGTGCCTCCCAACGACCCGCGGGCGCTGGGAGAGAGGATTCGCTACTTCCACGATAATCCTGAGGTCGTCGCACGCATGGGGCAGGCGGCCCGGCAGCACGCGATGGATCACTTCACATGGGACAGGGTGGCCCTGAACTGCCTCAAAGCCTACGAGGAGATGGGCCGATAGCTTCCTTCCATCCAGGCCGGATCGAACGACTCCAGCCGCTTCTCCGGGTAGACGAAGGCCGGATCCTTCCGCGCGACCAGGGTGATACTGGCGCCCATCCGCCTGGTCAGAGGTGCGGCGATGGCTTGCACCAGGGGGTTTCCCAGGTCAAGGGATACCATCTCCACTATCTGAAACCCGGCCCTCTCGACGGTGAAAGCGAATGTATCCGGTGTGAAGGCATTGATGTGCTCTGAGGCCTCGTAGCCCAGAGGGCGGCCTAGTGCCCGCACTCCGCGTCGAACGAACCATGGCGGAATGACTGGAACCTTGGCGATAAGCAACCCGTCGGGGGTGAGGGCGTGGTGCAGCCGGTTGAGCAGCAGATGGGGAGCCACCAGATGCTCCAGCAGGTTGGCGCACCATATCGCCTGAAAGGACCCAGGTGTGATGGGCAGGGTGTCCTCCACGTTGCAGTCCAGCACTTCCATGCCAAGGGAGATCGCGAACCGGCGGCTCGTTTCATTGGCGTCCAGACCGATGGATCCTGGACCGAAGTGGATCAGGTAGTGGCCATAGCCGCAGCCCACATCCACAACCCTCTTCTCTCCCAGCTGGTATCTGTCCACAATGTTGAGAAACGAGCGTGGGACCGTGGCAAAGAACTTTCGGAAGATCCGCTCGTTCTCGCCCCGATCGAAGCAGCCCCGGTCGATGATGCGTTGCCTTATGGATGAGAAGTCCAATGCTCGTAATGCTCCATCAGCTTGGCGGCCGTAACGTCCCAACTCATCAGACGGGCTCGCTCGTAGCCCGCGGTTCCCATCCGCCCAGCCATCTCGGGGTCTTCCAGTAGCCGGATGATGGCCCGGGCCGCTGCCTCGGGTTGCCCCTGGGGAACCAGGAATCCCGTCTCCCCATCTACTATGGCC
>JAJYNT010000471.1 GCA_021786215.1 Chloroflexota bacterium
AGGGGGCCGTCGAGGGGATCGACGTGGCGGTCACCGAGTCCCTGTCTGGCTACCTGCTGCCCCCGCCTCCGGAGGGTGAGGAGCTGGTCGGCTGCATCAGAACGAGCCTCGAGATCCTGGAGGTGGCGCCGAGATCCATCACCGTGCCGCTCCTCGCCGCGGCCTACCGCGCGGTGATCGGGAGCGTCGACCACAGTCTGCACATCGCCGGGCCCACCGGCGCCGGCAAGAGCGTGCTCGCCGCCCTGGCCCAACAGCACTTCGGAGCCACGATGGACGGCCGACACCTCCCGGCCGGTTGGAGCTCCACCGGGAATGCCCTGGAGCTACTCGCCTTCCTTGCCAAGGATGCCGTTCTCACCGTGGACGACTTCGTCCCGACCGGATCCGCCGCCGACGTCGCCAAGCTGAACAGAGAGGCCGAGCGACTCTTCCGTGGCCAGGGGAACCAGGCAGGCCGCCAGCGAATGACCGCCGACGCCACCCTGAGGCAGGGGAAACCGCCCAGGGGACTGATCCTC
Source organism: Chloroflexota bacterium (assembly GCA_021786215.1). Next base: position 522 of record JAJYNT010000471.1, read on the forward strand.
AGCACCGGAGAGGATTCGCCTCGAGGCCAATCGCTCCGGGCCCGCCTCCTCATCCTGGAGGTGGATCCCGGTGACATCGACTGGTCGAAGGTCGGTAAGTGCCAGCGGAGCGCCGCGGACGGGGTGTACGCGAAGGCCCTGGGCGGCTTCATCCGATGGCTGGCCCCGCGGTACGACCAGCTCCGATCGACGCTGACGGCGAAGATCGCCGCCTACCGGGCCGCGGCCTACCAGGGGAACCTCCATCGCCGTGTTCCGGAGATCGTGGCCAACCTGGCTATCGGCCTGTCCAGCTTCCTGGAGTTCGCGCACCAGGTCGGTGCCTTCACCGAGGCAGAGTGTGAAGCGTACTGGGCCAGCTGGTGGAAGTCTCTGCTGGAGCCGGCGGCGAAGCAGGCCAGACACCAGGCCGCCACGGAGCCCGCCCGACGCTTCCTCACGTTGCTGGCGGCGGCCTTATCCTCAGGCCAAGCCCACCTAAGTGACGAGGAGGGGAACACTCCCCCGAATCCCGACGCCTGGGGCTGGAGACGACACACCTCCGTGGTCGCCGCAGGCTACTCGGTAGACGAGTGGCACGCCAAGGAGCCAAGGGTCGGCTGGATCGACGGGGAGAACGTCTACCTGTATCCGGAGGCGGCATACGGCGCGGCCCAGAAGCTGGGGACAACGATGGGGGAGCCGCTGCTGACCTCGTCTCAAACGTTGCACAAGCGCCTGAACGAACAGCACTTCCTGGCCAGCGTCGACGCTACCCGCAAGACCAACACCGTCCGCCGAAAACATGCCGGGCAGTTGCGCAACGTACTCCATATCAACATCTCAACCCTATCTATGTCAGAGAAAACTGACATTTCCGACAATTCCGCAGACTCGATTCCGCCGCCCTGGAAAAAGGCCGGCGACGCCGAACAAATGTCAGATTCCGCTCAACCGGTGTCAGTCCAAATGTCAGTTTCTTCGACCTCGCAGAACGGGAAGGAGTGCGAAGGCAATGTAAGTGTGATAACCGTTGATGAGGCCAGTAGTGATTCTCATGACCCCAATGTCAGAAATGTCAGTAATGTCAGTTTTAGTTTGGGTACCCCCGTCAACTTTTCTTCAGAAGGCCTCATCACTCCTTCCTGTTCTCAGGGGAATCTGACATCGACGCCTGTAAAAACTGACATTTGGAATCCGACAAAAACTGACAACGGCCAAGATCTCGACTCTGGAGGGGTGGAGGTGATCGAGCTATGAGTCTCATGGGAGGTCTGTTACTGATCCATTTGCGCGGCCAGGGAGTGCAGCTATCGGTTGACGATGGGAGGCTTAGGGCCGTGGTGCCTAGCCGGCTGATGACCCCGGAGATAAAGGACACGATAGCTATCTACCGGGTGGAGCTGATCGAGCTGCTGGAGGCCGAGGCCAAGGTGAAGCGGCTGGATGCGGAGATCATGGACCTGATCGAGCGCGCCGGCAACGCGTACGCCAACGGCGATTACCCGATGTACGACCATCTGACGGCACGCCGGCTGGAGATGGCGAACGGTCCGTTAATCGACGCCCTGGAGCGGCTGATCGACCTGGCCGGCGACGGCTGGGTGGAGCTGGTGGAGTCGAAGCCGGTCCAGCCGGTCCAGAGAGAGCTGGTGGGGGTGAGGTAGATGGGAGAGACACTTATCGACTGGGCGGACGTTGTTTGGAACCCGATCACCGGTTGCACCAAGGTCGGTCCTGGCTGTGACCACTGCTACGCCGAACGGATGGCCAAGCGGTTGGCCGGCAGGGCTGGTTACCGTCAGGACGATCCTTTCAAGGTGACCTTCCACGATGGGGACAAGCTGTTCCTGCCGGTGACCTGGAGATCTGCCCGGCGGGTGTTCGTGAACAGTATGGGGGATCTCTTCCACAGCGACGTCGAAGATAATTGGATTGACGACGTCATGGACATCATCATCCACCATCCACAGCACGCCTTCATGGTGCTCACCAAGCGGCCGTGGAGGATGCACGAGTACTTCCACCGGTTGTACGACGGGGGCTGGATCTCTGCGGAGGACGGGTACGCTAAGGGACACCACGAGCCGATCCCCAATCTGTGGCTTGGTGTCACCACCGAGAACCAGGAGATGGCCGACAAGAGAATCCCCATCCTGCTCCAGGTCCCGGCGGCGGTACGGTTCGTCTCCGTGGAGCCGATGCTGGGGCCGGTGGATCTGGCGCAATGGCTGAGTGTAACGCCTCGCGATTTCTACGCTCGCCAACTTGTTGATGGTCGCATTCAATCTGGCTACGACCGAAACAAGCTCTCCTGGGTGATCGTTGGAGGCGAGACGGGGCCCGGGGCCAGGCCGATGCATCCCGACTGGGTGCGATCGGTGAGGGACCAGTCCCAGGCAGCCGGGGTGCCCCTGTTCTTCAAGAGCTGGGGAGAGTGGGTGAGTGCCGGCCCCTACTTCGGGGATGGCCCTGATCCCATTGGCCGTCTGGGAGAGGTGGATGGTCATCCAGTGCAGCGCGTAGGCAAACGTGCAGCCGGCCACCTCCTCGACAACAGAGAGTGGCGCCAGTTCCCGGAGGTGAGCCGTAGCTGAGCAACTCTCCGCCGGGGAGGCGATGGACATCCGGATCCTAGAGAAGGTGATGGGCTACTCCCACCGGGTGGGACACGAGGTGCCCGTGATCAATCGGCACGATGGAGAGTCGATCGAAGCGCAGGAGGTCTGGCTTCGGCCTGGTGATCGGATTTGTCGGCTGTGCGGAGAGGTTCCCCACTTCAGCACCGATTGGGGTACCTTCGAGATCCTGGTCAGGCATCTCCAAGCCGAGAAATGGCAGGTTACCATGATGCTGGCGGGAACGGATTCCCCGATCCAATACACCGCCGGTCGGGTGCCGTATCTCTACGTGTCCGGGGCCATCTGCCAGCTTTCCAGGCGTCGGTCCAGTGATCACCGCACTGACGCTCGTAGGCGGAGAGAGTGGGAGATGATCAGGTGGGACCAATGGTTTCTCTGCGACGTCTTCTGGAGCTGGGGCAAGACGATCATGGAGGCGGGCTGCAGGGCAGCCCTGGAGGCGTATGAGTGATATCCCAGAGAACCTCGTCATCGAACGGGAGTGTCCACTCTGCGGCGGCCGGCTGCAGGTGAAGACGAACAGGGCCACCGGCCACCAGTTCCTGGGTTGCGAGCGATTCAGTCTGAACGGCTGCAGCTACACGGAGAGGATCCCGGAGAGCCTCAAGCTTCGCCTTTCCGGAGCGCAGACCCTTCCGGGGATGGAGTAGGAGAGATGATGCTGATAGACGACGACGGGAACCAGACAACGCTGGGTGAGGTGCTCGACGGTCTCACGCAGCCGGACTATCTGCACACGCTGGATCGGACCCGACCCTACGATGGTCAGCCCCACACGGATCTGGGGGAGAGGGGCAAGCAGGAGGTCCACGGCGTGACGATGCGCGACCTGCGGGACTGCTTCATCCGTGGATGCTACGACGCCTCGGGGCTCAGCCCGGAGAACTACCCTCGCGACATCTACGGGCTGCCGTGGGAGGAGATGGATCCCATAGCGGTCTTCCAGAGCATGGCCTGCTGGATTGAGAAGTACATGGGGATCTTCCCGAACGTGCCGGAGCTTAGAGAGGAGGAGACTCGATGATCAAGATACGGCTGCATGGAGAGGAACCGGAGATCGAGCGGATGGCGGAGCTGGTGAGAGACCTGGAGGTCACCGGCGACATCAGGCTTCTCAACGAGAGCGCTGACTACGCCGACAGGCCCCCGTCCGTCTACAAGCGGCGCTACCTGGACGTCGAGGTCACGAGAGAGAGGGTGAGGAGATGAAGGCCCTTTCACTAACCCAGCCGTGGGCTTCCCTCGTGGCGATCGGCGCCAAAGAGATCGAGACCAGGTCCTGGAGCACCAAGCACCGGGGCTGGCTGGCCATCCACGCAGCAAAGGCGATGCCCGGGTGGGCGCGTGAGATCTGCTTTGATGAGCCGTTCTTTTCGGCTTTTGAGTCAGTAGGAGACTGGGTGCCGGATGCAGATCTGCCGACCACCACGAAGCTGAATCTTCCATTCGGTGCCATCGTCGCCGTGGTGAACCTCCACCACGTGGGGGAGATTCGCCGCAACCCCCCGGATGGCCAGCCCTACATCTATCCCAAGCCTTGGGTCGTCCGGGGCCCCGAGCTCGACTTCGGCGACTTCACCCCTGGGAGGTTCGGGTGGATCCTCACGGGTGGCTATCGGCTGAAGGAGCCCATTCCCTGCAAGGGGGCCCTGGGACTGTGGACCGTGCCGGTAGAGATCGAGGCGGAGATCCGGAAGCAGACCGGACTCAGGAAGGAGGGATAACCCATGGCAGGCATAGCGAAGGCGATCTTGATTGGGTACCTCGGACGTGATCCCGAGTTGAGGTACACCCCGCAGGGCAAGCCGGTGGCGACCTTCAGCGTGGCCACCAGCCGGAGCTACACCGACGCGGAGGGCGAGCGGAAGGAGGAAACCCAATGGTTCCGGGTGCAGGCATGGAACCGGCTCTCCGAGGTCTGCGGCCAGTACCTGAAGAAGGGGATGAAGGTCTATGTGGAGGGGCGCCTCTCCACCCACCAGTGGACGGACAGGGACAACCTGGTCCACATCGACATGGTGGTGACCGCCTCGGAGGTCCAGATGCTGGACCGGAAGGCGGAGAGGTCCGAGCAGGAGGAAGAGGAGATCTCATTCTAGGGCAGCTGATCGGCATTCCGTACGGAATGCTGGAAAGGATGGGTGAGAGATGGCGAAACACCAGGTAATTGGTGGTATCCCGATCCTCAGCCAGGAGAGCATCCTGGCGGCGAAGCGTGAATCCGCGATCAAGCTGATGGTGCACCAGTTCATCGCCGCGACCCAGCCGGCGGTGCAGCCCCCCGAGCTGCCGGCCCTCCAGGCGATCGCCCGGGTCGCTCCGGAGCTGCGCAAGCTCCCCGCTCTGGTCGGCGTGGGATTGCAGCAGGCCACCAAGAGCTTCATCCTTGCGGCCTGCTACAGCAAGGGGACGCCGGCCGGACAGGACGAGCTGATGAAGGCCTTTTTGTTCTACATGATGGTGACCGGCCGGGTCCCCAAGCCGGAGTTGCTGTCGCCCACCGGGGATATGACCCTCAACTTCGAGATGCCCGACCTCGATAGCCTCCAGTTGGCCACCCATGGCTGAGACCACGCCGTGATGAGGCAAGCCAAAGGCCCGGACGCGCGCTTCGCCCGGGCCTCTTCGTTCGTTGCGCCGGCTACGCAGCGGCCGCTGGGGCTGCTGGGTTGGCTGTTGGCTCTTCCGGCGTCGGGGTCGGATCCGGTTCGGTGCGACGGGTCGGGCCGATCTCGTACAGCCAGGCCCGCTGCACGGCGCCGATGATGGTTGCTTCCAGGTCGCTTTCGTTGGTGGATGTAACCCCGAGGGCTGCGAGTTCCAGGGTCACGTAGTTCCGGGCTATCTGGGCCTTCTCGCTGCCCAGCTTCCCGAGACCCTCTGTTTCCGCCAGGTGCACGGCGGTGGATGCGATGTCATTCAGAACGAT
>JAJYNT010000239.1 GCA_021786215.1 Chloroflexota bacterium
CACCGTAGGCCAGATTGGCGGGACTGAGAGTTTGTTGGTGGTGGATGATGAGCGCTTCCAGCGTCTCGTGGCGGAGCAGATGCTGCAGGTATTGGGTTATCAGGTGAAGACTGTGACCAGCGGGGAAGAGGCAGTGGCCTACCTGAGAGAGCACAGGGCCGATCTGGTACTGCTGGACATGGTCATGCCGGGAGGCATGGATGGGGTCGAGACGTATGAGCGGATTGTCAAGATGAAACCCGGGCAGAAGGCGATCATCGTCTCGGGCTTCGCGGAGACTGACCGGGTGAGAGAGGCGCAGCGCCTAGGGGCGGGGGCTTTCTGCCAGAAGCCGTTGACCCTCGACCAGTTGGCGCAGGCGGTGAGGGCGGAGTTGGGCCGAGGGCGCTAGCCCATCTCGATCGCCCTGCCTGCGCTCTGACAGAGAGGGACGAGACTAGTCTACCAGGCCTAACCTAAGAGCGGTGGTGGCCGCCTCTGTGCGGTCGGCCACGTCCAGCTTGGCGACGATCCGCTCGACGTGCTTCTTAGCGGTGGCTGGTGCGATAACCAGTTCACGCGCGATCTCCTTGTTGGTCTTGCCCCTAGCCACCAACCGTAATACCTCGAGCTCCCGTGGCGTTAGTTCCGCCAGGCCAGTTCTCCTGCCGGGGACGATCGGATGAGGGTCGGCGGAGGGCTCGGGTGCCTTACTGCCCAGGGCTCCTTGGAGAAGACTGGAACGGATAGCGACCGATCCACTGGCCGCCAGTAACAGGGCTTGGTGAATCTCCGCCGCGGGCGCGTTCTTCGAGACGTAGCCGTCCGCGCCGGACTGAAGAGCCTCCATTATGGACAAGTTGTCCGTGCTGACGGTCAGCATCACCACCTTGATGCTAGGGAAGCCCTCTTTGAGGCGCCGCGTGGCCTCGAGGCCGTCCATGTCGGGCATGCGGAGGTCCATCAGGACCAGCGACGGTCGTAGCCGCTCGGCTGCTATCATGGCCTCCTGTCCCGAACAGGCTTCTCCCAGAATCTCCACGCCAGGTAGATCCTGCAGCATGAATCTGAGTCCCTGGCGGACTACCGGGTGATCGTCAACAATGAGCACTGTCACTACTTCCATCGATACCGCCCCCGTAGGCTGAATTCTCTCAGAATCGGGCCGCGCCAAGCAACCTGATTACTGGCTGCCGGGCGACAGCTCGCCACTCCACTTGGCGAAGCAATCTGCCCAGCCAAGGCCAAGGAATTCATTTGGCTGGTGTCTACCCAGTACCGGACTGCGCGGGTCAACGGGTGGACCTAACGGGCCCGGACTCGCCGGGCCGCAATTCTCACCGCCGCACCAGGCTTGTGCCTGTTTGCCACCACCACTGAGTCTGCCCGTGGCAGACAGCCAGCTGCTAGCTAGCAGGGTCGCATTAGTATACCACGAGGTGGGGAGCACAGGGGATACGCCTGTAGGCTACCCGCTTCATGGCTAGCCAGCAAATGGGCCGGTAGGGGCTAAGGTAGAAACGGTGTTGACTGGCATACTGTGGCTAGTCAGGCAGGCTGGCCATGTTTATCGCTGCCGCCACCGGTGCATAGGGCAAGCTGGCGCCTCAATCTGGCGGGGCGAGGAGTAGGGGGCATGGGACGCAAGATAATACTGTTGGCTGACGATGACCCGTTTGTGCGACGGGTGGTAGAGATGACCTTTGGCAGCGACTACGAGACACTGCACGCCAACGATGGCCTTATGGCCATGGATCTGATCAGAGCACAGCATCCCGATTTGGTGCTGATGGACATCGACATGCCCGGCCTGAATGGGATAGACGCCTGCTCGATGGTGAAGGCGGACCCTGCGACGCAGTCGGTGAGAGTCATCATACTAACGGGTGTCGCGGACCTCGAACAACGGCAGGTGGCTCTGGGTGTGGGCGCCGACGGACTGTTCACCAAACCCTTCAGCCCGCTGGACCTGCTTGACACCGTGCGCCAGGTCCTGAACTAGACGCGAGAGTAGACGGGATAACGAGTGCTGCTTCCCTTCGGCAAGGAGTTGGAAATGACTGCGGCAACCACAGTGGCGAATGGCCCACAATGGGGGAAGGGGGTGCTGTTCAGCCAAGGAATCTGGGGCGCTTCGGCCTTGCCGCCCGACGCAGCAGCGCTGGGCAACGCCGTGCGTGATCGGTTCCACTTCCTTGCCGTCCAAGCCGGACGCACGGACCTGTGGTGGTCACTGGATGAAGCTTCGGTGTACAGTCGCGGGGGTGTGCCTTCAGACGCAGACCCAGTGAACGTGGAAAGCCCGCGTGAACAGGCCATCCTGAGCGTACAAGAACGCTTCAGCCAGTACCTTCCGCATCACCTCCACCTGGTCCCATCTGGGGCAGTTCGCCTGTGTACCGTGCGAGCCTCCATCCACCATGGGGGCCAGGTTCTAGGTGGAGCTGAGGCAGCCGGGAGAGAGCCGCCAGAGCGTGAAGGTCTGACCGATGCCTTGGCTGGGGTGGGCGAGCGGTCAGTGATGCGAGAACCTATCGCCCGAGGGGGAGCAGAGATGATAGAAGGGCCGAGTCAACATGGGGAGGTGGATCAACCGTCCCTGGAGGGATTTCAGCAAAGGCAGCTGCTGATCTATGCGCGCGACTTGTCGAGGACGTACCAGCGGCTGAAGCAAGCGCAGTCGGAGCTGAAAGATATGTACCTATCGACGCTTACGGTATTGGCATCCGCGATTGAGGCTCGCGACACTTATCTCGTCGGTCACTCGACCGCCGTCGAGGCGTTTGCCTTACAGGTTGGCCGTAGCATGGGCCTCTCCGCGGAGCAACTCGAGAGCCTACGGTGGGCCGCCTTGCTGCACGACATAGGCAAGATCGGAATACCCGACACTACCCTGCGCAAGCGTGGGCCTTTGGACCCGGACGAGTGGCGCCATATGCGCCAGCATCCTGAGGTGGGCTACCGAATACTGTCCTCGCTGACGTTCCTGGGGGAGGCTCTGCCGGGGATTCGCTACCATCACGAGCGCTATGATGGCAGAGGGTATCCCGCCGGCTTGTCCGGACAGGAGATACCTTTTCTGGCTCGGGTTCTCTCGCCCTGCGACGCTCTGGACGCCATGCTATCGGACCGCACCTACAGACGCGCCCTCTCTTATCAGGAGGCGGTAGACCAGCTCGACCGGAACCGGGGTAGCCAGTTCGACCCCGAGGTCGTGGACGCTGTCAAACGGGCGATTCCGGACGCTACAGCGCAAGAGGTCCGTGCTGGCCCTGTGGCCACGCCTGCGAGTAGAGAGCTGGTGAATGCCGGTTCGCTCGTTCCATCTCTTGCCACTCTACCAGTGCACGATATGCCGCAACTGGGGGCGCTGTGAAGGCCCCAAGCGCCCAGGCGGCAGATAACCCGTTAGTACCCTTCCTCGCAGCCGCTATTCTGGTCTGGCCAGAACCCACCTGGGGCACGTCTTAACGGCCGTGGGCCTCAACTTCCTGCGCCTGGGCGAGTGGTTTGAGGATATCCCGCCGCCCAAGACCCGTCGATCCCCGTTCGCCAAGCTGATGGCGAGCGTACCAAGAGCCGCATGACCAACTTCGCCAGCAGCGTTGAACGTGAGCATGAGCCACTGTTAGGTTGTCAAACACGGAAGTGATAGAATGAAGGCAGGCCCGTGAGCCTTCTAGCGCCCCCTTTGACGCCGCAGGGCGAAGAGCGCGAAGCCCCATCCAGCCGCTCACGGCCGGGAGGGAGAGCCATGCCGATTATCGCCATTTCACGGGGAACCTTCAGCGGTGGCAGGACGATCGCTGAGTGCCTGGCGGAGCGGCTAGGCTACCCCTGTGTCAGCCGGGAAGTGATCTTCGATGCGGCCGAGAAGTACGGAGTGCCGACCGCCAAGCTCACGGAAGCGATGGGCAAACCACCGTCCTTCTGGCAGCAGCTAACCAGCGAGCGCAGCAGTTACGTTAGCTATTTCCGGGCGGCCCTCTGCGAGCGGGCCCGCCAGAGCGAACTGGTCTACCATGGCTTTGCCGGCCACATTCTGCTCAAAGGCATCACCCACGTTATCCGCGTACGGGTGATTGCCGACTCGGAGTACCGGATCAGCGCCGCCATGCGTGAGATGAAATTCGAGCGTAGCGAGGCCATCGCCTATATAAACAAGGTCGACCATGAGCGAGCAAGCTGGAATCAATTCATGTACGGCGTGAACTGGTACGATCCCTCGCTCTACGACCTGGTGCTCAACCTGGAGCACATTACCCCAGCGGGCGCCTGCGAGGTACTCGTTCAAATGGCCCAGTTGCCGGAGTTCCAGCCCACCCCTGCGTCCCGCAGGGCGATGGAGGACCTTGCCCTTCGCTCTCAGGTGGAGGCGGCACTGGCCAAGGACGCTCGCACCCGCACCTCCGAGCTGAGGGTGTGCGCCCACGACGGCATCGTCACCGTGACCGGCACGACGAGGCTGGAATCGGTCACGAAGGCCGTCCCGGCGGTCGCCGCCCAGGTCGAAGGCGTCAGAGAAGTGAGAAGCGAGGTGGTGGTTGGTTCGGTCCTTGCCAGGGGTTGACGCCCCCCTCGGCTGAATGGAGAGTCGCGTGGCCAAGGACACCGGGGCGCGGACGGTCCGCGTAGGTGGTGTTTGGCCAGGCACGAGAGCAGGCATAGTTGAAGCAGTGGAGCTACTAGCCGGCCTGGCCCACGATTCGCGGCAAGAGGAGCGGTGCCAGCAGCACGGGCCTTGCGTTGGTCGGACCTAGAGTACGACGAGAACGACTCTATCGTCCGATTGCGATGCGAGATGGTCGCGAGATTCATCGGCCAGTAGCTGCTTTGCCTCAGTAGTATAGGGCCTTTCCCTCCGATGGCTTGGCATGGGCATTGTTTTGGATGGCTCACTTAACGAGTTACAGGTATATGGCTCAGATAGATGACCACTAGAGTTTCTAGTGACTATCTGTGCGGCCGCGCCTACCAAGTCGGCTACTTTCCTCTTAACCGCTCCACCACAGCGGCCTTCCAGGCGGGGGCGCCAGCGCGACTGCCCGCTCCTTCTGGTGCCGCAGTAGGGGCTCTGGAACACAATTCTAGGGCCTGTTCGGGGGTCAGTTGTCATTGACCGCGCCAAGATATCCGGGCGTAACCGCCCGGTGTGAGCCACTAGTTATCGCCCGGTGTGTATCTGCCGTAGCCGGCCGACTTATATCAGCGCGTCTTCGCCCGCTCTATGCCTCGACGAGGTCTACAACCAGAGGATGGCAGTCGTCGCTAGGCTTTTCCTCCGGATACGCCTCTAGGAGGAAGGAATGGAGCACCTGCACGACCACCGCATCCGCGACCAGTGACACTTGGCCGAGAGGAGGAGGCCCCCTGAGTCTGGCGATAGCCTGGGTTGCCGAGCGATGCTTTCCCGCAACCAGTGATCGACAGCCTAGACAGCTCCCCGACTGTAACTAACGATGCGACTCCCTCCGCAAATCAGCCCCCCATGCCTCGAGGAAGAGCGCTGCAGTGGCCGCTCCTTGGCATCGACGAACACGTCATCTTCTTCGCCAACGGGATGACCGAGCTCACTGTGACTGTGCCTAAAGGCGATCACTCCGTCGTTCTAGGCGAGTCAGAGTTGGAGGCTGGGTTGAGGCTGCACGCCTTCCTCGAGGCGAGCAGAGCTAGATGGAGAACGACTCAGAGGATGAGGCATTGGTTTCCGAACGCACCTGAAAGAGTGACCCGCAGACCATCGAGCAGGGTCCCTCAATCGATGTCGCTGACTGTGGATGCCGCCCAGATGTTTTCGACAGCACTGCTGGCGACAAGTCCTCTTCGGATCTTGAACCCCGTATTTCCCAGTCGATGTAAGATTGTGCCTCGAGGAAAGCCTGTACTGTGCTCCCCCCAGTCTTCATCTGTACCTGGTAGGTCGAGAACTAGCCAACCCCAGCATTGAATGTAGACGGCGCTGGACAGCCGATACGCCACCTCAGTGCTGGATGAGCAGGCCAGTGGGACCGCTACCGCCTCCACGCGCCTAGTCTCGACAGCGCCGATGTCCTACGTG
>JAJYNT010000412.1 GCA_021786215.1 Chloroflexota bacterium
GGAGTCTGGAACCTTTGTTTCGACTAGAAGGAGGTTCGGGGTTATGGACGCTAGCGGTGACGCGACGAACTTGTACTTCCCCCGGCCCGCCGGACGAATGATCTATTGCTGTCCCTCGGGAGCCCTGTCGCGCACCGTCTGAGGCAGAGGGACTCTGTAGCGGAAGGAGTAGACCACATCACCTAGGTTCTTGGGGAGTGTGATACCCAAATCGCCAGCAATCCGCTCAATGTCCCTGCGATCGAAAGGGACTTCTTGGGTCCCCTCTGTGTAGTGGTCCAGGAATATCCGCTCTATGATCTGGGAATAGCGATTCGCCGTCTTTTCTGTCATCGATCCCTCCTAACCCGGCCACCGGAGAAGAACGACCTCCTCCCGCAGTTCCTCGTTGGTCGCTGACGACCGGCGGGTGCGGAACAGGTCGATTCCCACTAGCTCGTAGCCCAGTTCTCGGGCAATTTCCCCGAGTATCTGACCGGTGCGTATCATGACGCGGAGATAAGAGGCTTGGTCTCCGACCACGTAGGCAAGCTGGGCCCCGGGGCGCAGAATCGTTCGCAGTTCGTCCAGGTGTCGAGCCATTCCACCGAAGTAGAGCTTCGTGACTCGGCCGTACAACCGCTCAAAGCCGCTTGTCTTGCCGAGAGCGATCCTTCGGGTCTCGATCTCTTCTGCAATCTGTTGCACATCCTGGTTGTGAGCCACCCGCCGGTCGTCGTCGTCGGCCGTGTACACGCTCCGGGTGTTGGATCGGACCAGATGGTGCTTCAGGGCGCGCAGCTCGGGCTTGCTTCGAATGAGACCGAGGAGCACCGATTCTAGCCGGGTAGTGCGAGTGTAGTCCTTCTCGTTAGGGTAGGGAGGCGATGTTATTACCCCATCCACGGACGCCGGTTCCAAGATCTGGAGAAGCTGCCGCGAATCCCCCCAGCGGACCTCCGCCGGTGCTCCGCCACTCCCTCGGAGCTTCCGAAGATCATTGGCCATCGATTGCACCCTGGCCAGCCACGCGGAGATCACCGGTGCATCGGGCTTCGCGGTTGCAACACCTACTTCGGGACCAAAAGACAGGTTGCCGATAGAGGTGATCAACTCCCGGGCCAGGGCGACCTGTTGGTGGCGGAAGCATGGCTCGTCCTCATGTCGACTCATCCGTTCCAACAGCACAAGCACCTTATGTAATGGCAGGGGGCTGATCGAACTCGTCAGCAGCAGTTCCATGGCCTCAGGTTCCAGAGTCCGCAACGGTACTTGAGGCTGACAGCAATTCCATAGCGGGGGATTATCGAGGATCCCGTCTGCCTCGAGTTGGTTTATCGCAACCTCGGCGATCTCCATAGCGCTTTCCGCCAGTCGGTCCGGGTCCACACTCCAGTCCGTCTTGACGGTACTTGCCAGGTGTGCCATGGGGTTTGCTTCGATCCCTACGCTGGCAACGCCAAGCTTTTTGCATTCAACTAGTGTGGTTCCTGTTCCACAAAAGGGGTCCAGAACTCGGCCACGGCGATCTAGGTCAAACCGCCGAAGATAATCACGGACCAGATGGGGCGGAAAGGAGAGGACAAAGCGATACCAGTCATGGACGGGTCGATCCTCGGGGAAGAGCTTGTTCTGATCTCCGTTGAGCCGGTCCCGGGGACTCAACCAAGCAGTTGAAGACGAGGCGCTTCTCACAAGTTTTCCACCTGAGCTCTTACTACATTCCGACCTCGGCAATCCTATCGCAAAGAGGCTTGGAGTGGAAGCGCCTGCTTCCAGCAGCCCTCGGTGTAGGCTTGTCCCGCATCGCAACCAACAGTATAGTGGCCATCATCTTTCTACCTCTGGTGGCGATCTACAGTGGAGTACGAGCAGACCGGGTCCCCTTCCCTTGCAACCTCCCCTGGAACGAGTTGGCGTACCAGATTGCCCTTCTTCTATGGCTGGGTGGTGGTGGCGTCGATCTTCGTGGTGATGGCCGTCACCTACGCCGTCTACTACTCCTTCTCCGTCTTCTTCCTGGCGATGCTGGAGCAGTTCGGATGGAGCAGGGCCGACACGGCCGGCAAAGGCGTTGCCCTTCCCCGCAAGCCGAGGGCAGTTCGAGAGGTGGTGGATACCCGCTGGACCTCCTTCCCATGGTCGGCGGCCACTGCCTCGCGTACCCCCGTTTCTGGCTGCTCACGGGTGCCCTTGGTCTGGCAGTCTTCACCCACCAGATGCTCTTCGTTCACCAGGCGGCCTATCTGGTGGATGGGGGATACGACAAGATGCTGGCGGCCTCGGTGGTGGGGCTGCGTCGTTGATCTCCTCACCCTTCTCGTCAGTCCAGCAGGTACTCCACGGCGGTAGCCGCATAGACCTTGGCCGAGGCCACCACGTCCTCCACCTTGACCCGCTCGTTCCAGGAGTGGATGGTAGGCAGCTCGGCGGGACCATACTGAAGCACGGGGATGCCGTGGTCCCGGAAGTAGCGAGCGTCGCTGGTAGCCCACTGGAGTACACCGAAAGGGTTGCCTCCTCGAACGTCCTTGACACCCTGTAGCAGCGCTACCACCACCGGGTCCCGAGGGCTGGTGTAGTTGGCGGATCCCTGGAACCTCAGGGGCCGGATCTCGTATCGGTGGCCCAGCTCGTCCAGCAGTTTCCGTGCGTAGGCCATCACGTCGTGGTGGGTGAGGCCGAAAGGCACCCGGGTGTCTACCTCGATGGTGCATCGATCCGGCACGATGTTGGCCTTGGTTCCGCCTCGTATTATTCCCACGTTGACGCTGACGTGGTCAAGGACATTAGCAGCCTGCGGGCTGTCGCCCTCCTCCCGACAGGCCTTGGAGATGGCCACGGTCTCCGCGATCTCCTCGGGGATCGTGACTGGCATGTGGTAGAGCTTCTGCAGCTGTTGGGCAGCGGCGCACGCCTTCAGGATGGCATTGTCCCCCACTAGCGGGGCCATCGAGCCGTGGGCAGGGGTTCCGAAGAAGGTGACCTCGAACCAGCAGGAGCCCTTCTGCCCTATAGTGGGATTCATAGGCCCGGAGGGCTCGGCGATGATGCACCCGTTTCCCTTCACAAAGCCTTCCGCCAGCACCCACTGGGCGCCATACTGCCCCCCCACCTCTTCGTCGTCCACCACCACCAGGCCAATGGAGCCCGACAGATTGGCCTTGACACGGTTCAGGAGGGTGGCGGCAAAGAGGAATGCGGCGACACCTGCCTTCATGTCGCTTGCGCCCCGGCCCCTGAGATAGCCATCCACGACGTCGCCCGCGGTGGGAAAGAAGTCCCATCGAGACTCGTCGCCCGCGGGCACCACGTCGGTGTGGCCGCAGAAGAGGAGCCGTCGGCCATCCCTGCCGGTGGATATCTCCCCCAACAGGTTGTGGTGATCGCCCGGGGCCACGTGTATGGCTGTGTCGATGCCTGCACCGTCGAGGTAGCGGGCGACGTATTCGGTGATTGGCCTGGAGTTGCCGGGTGGGTTCTCGGTGTTGATCCGGAGCAGGTCGCTGGTGAGGCCGACGAGTTCCTCTCGATGCAGGTCGACCTCCTGCCACAGTCGCCGTTTCAACTCAGCCTTGTCAACCATGATCCAATCTCCTCAAGGGGTAGGAGCCGGCCCCCGCTGGCGGTGGGCTCACCAGCGGGAGCAAGCTCCTACGGATGCGTTTACTTGGACAGATCGCGGAGCCGAATCAGCTCGTCCACGTAGAAGGCGTAGCCTTTCAGATCTTTGTTGTAGGCGATGATCCGGTTGTACTCATACAGGTCGATCCAGGGGGCATCCTTCTCGATCTGCTGCTGGGCCTGGCCGTACAGCTGAGCCCGCTTAGTAGGATCCTGCTCGTTCTTGGCCTCCGCCAGGTCCTTGTCCACGACCGGGTTGGAGTAGTTGCCGTAGTTGCTGCTCCCGTCGGATTGCAGCAGGAACCCCAGGTGGTAACCGGGATCGTTCACGAAGGAGGTCCACTTGGAGATGAAGGCCGGGGTCTCCTTCTTCTTGATGACCTGAAGAAACTCCGAGCGGGCCATATTCTGGATATTCATCTTGACGCCGATCTTCGCGAAGGAGGCCTGGATCAGCACGGCGTCCTGCTCCCAGTCGGAGAAGCCGGAGCCCAGGACGAAATCGAAGGAGAAACCGTTGGGGTAGCCGGCCTCGGCCAGCAACTTCTTGGCCGAATCCAGGTCGTACTTGTAGTTCCATCCGGACGGATCGTACATCGGCATGAAGGAGGGGCACGGGCTCTTGAGCTGCTTCGCCTGCCCGTTCATCACCTTGTTGATCAGATCGTCGTAGGGCACGGCGTAGGAGAGAGCCTGACGGACCTTCGGGTTGTCGAACGGCTTGACCTTGTTGTTCAACAGGAAGTAGAGGATGCGGCCCGACGGATCGGAGCGAACCACCAGATTGCTGTTGCTCTTAAGGGTGTCCACATCCTTGGGCGGGATCTCGATTGCCATGTCGACGTCGCCACTCTGAAGCATCATCAAGCGGGTTGCATCTTCTTTGATGAACTTAATGATGATCTTGTCGACCTTGGGGGCACCTCCCCAGTAGTCCTTGTTGGCCACGAAATCGGCCTCGGTGGCTGGGTTCCACGAGACCAGCTTGTAGGCCCCGGTGCCTGTGCCGTCCGCGTTCTTGGCCAGGTAGCCGGCCGGCTTGCCGGCCAGCACCTTCGGGTTGACGATGGCAAAGGCGTACAGGGAGATGACCTGAAGGAAGGTGGGGTTCGGCCTGGTCAGGTTGATCTTGACGGTGTTGTCGTCGATCACCTGTACCGGATTCGACGTGTCGATGGCGGCCGTATCGAAGAGGAACTTCCCGCTTGCACCGTCCTTCAACAGCTTCTCGAAGGAGAACTTGACGGCATCGGCATTGAAGGGGTCGCCGTTCTGGAACTTGACGCCTTTCCGCAGGTTGAAGGTGTAGGATTTCCCGTCGGGGGCTTTGGTCCACGACTCGGCCAGCATCGGCTCGATCTTGGTATCGTCGGCGTAGGTCTTGCCGTCGACAGTCTTCTTGCCCAACTGGACCAAATTGTCGTAAATGGCCAGATCCAAAGTGTCCGAGGTCAGGTCGTTGGCCTGGTAGGGATCCAGTGTGGTGCCGCCGTCGCTAAAGGCCAGAACGATGGTCTTGCCGCCTGTGGAGCTGCTGGCAGCCGGCGCCGCAGGTGCCGAGGTGGCGCCGGACTTGGGAGCCGACGTAGCGGCCGGCGCTGCCGGAGTGGGGGAACCGCTGCATGCGGCGGCGATCAGGCCTACCCCCAGGACAGGAATCAACAGGGCCAACAGCCTGGCCCTCTCCACGATGAGTCCTCGCATCTTCATTCTCTCCTTATTGGGAACTGCTCTCTACTACGAACAGTTGCGTTGGGGCCTGGCCGCCTCCCGCTGCAATGCAGGATCAGCCGTCCCGAGTTGGTTAAGTCTCTTTCTGTTTCACCTCCTCGTTTCCGCGTCTTGACAGGTAGCTGCTCCGAGACTAGCTGTTGTGAAAGCGGGGGTCCAACAGATCCCGCAGACCATCGCCTATCAAGTTGAACCCAAGAACTGCACTCATGATTGCCAGCCCGGGGAAGGTGGTGAGCCACCACTGGCCGGAGATTATGTACTCTCGGCCCTCGCTCACCATCGCTCCCCACTCGGCATCAGGGGGTTTGACCCCGAGCCCAAGGAAGCTGAGGGTCGCTGCCGTGAGGACGGCGAAGCCCAGGCCAAGGGTGGCCCGGACGACGATGGGAGACATGGCGTTGGGGACGATGTGCCGCAGGATGATACGCCGGTTTCCGGCGCCCAGGGCTCGCGCCGCCTCGACGAAGTCCTTCTCACGGAGTGACACGGCCTGCCCGTGCATCAACCTGGCGAAGTCGGGAATACCCACGATGCCCACCGCGATCATGGCCGAGACCAGCCCTCGTCCCATGGAGACCGCTATGGCCATAGCCAGCACCAGGGCCGGGAATGCCAGAAGCATGTCCATCAGCCGCATTATCGCCTGCTCCGTTCGCCCCCCCACGTACCCCGCGATGGCGCCGAGGAGATC
>JAJYNT010000193.1 GCA_021786215.1 Chloroflexota bacterium
AGGATCCTGCGCCGGGCGGCCGTCGACGGCCGCAACCGGCATGATGCCAACGGCCGTATTCGTGACGAAGATTTCCTGGGCCTCGCGGATCTCCTCCGGACTGACTGGACGCTCGACATGGGCGAACCCGAGCCGGGCAACCAACTCCAGAACTGCCTTCCGGGTTATCCCGTTCAGGACCCCGCTCTCCAGGGATGGCGTTATCAGGATCTGGTCCCGAACGAGGAAGACATTGCTGGAAGCACCGCACGCCAGATCCCCCGAGGTATTCAGTAGTAGCGCTTCCTCGGCCCCCTGGGCGCTGGCTTCCATTCGGGCCAGGACACAGTCCAGGTAGTTGCAGGACTTGATGCGACTCAGGGGCGACGAGGCGTTGCGACGGATCCGCGAGATCGCCGCCCGGTAGCCTTTGTGGTACCACTCCTCGGGGTACCCAGCGAAGGGTGACGCCACGGCAACCACGGTAGGAGAGGGGGACGGAGAAGGCATCAGTCCCCGCTCCGTGGGAACCCCCCGAGTGATGGTGATTCGCACCAGCGCATCGGCGAGTCCGTTGGCATCCAGCAGAGCCATGATGGCCCCGGCCAACTCCGAAGACTCCACCGGCATCTGGATGCCTATGGTCCGTGCCGAGAGCTCCAGGCGGTCCAGGTGGTCTTGAAGCCGGAATAGCCTACCGTCCACCGCCCTCACGGTGTCGAACACGCCGTCCCCAAGAGTGAATCCTCGATCCAGTGCCGAGAGATGCGGGTCACTCTCGAGAACGAGTCTGTCGTTTAGATAGATCAGCCGAGAAGTCACGAGGGTTCACCTCCGAGAGCCATGAGGATCGCTCGGGCCTTGTCCAGCGTTTCCTGGTACTCGTCCTCGGGAATAGAGTCGGCGACGATGGCCCCGCCCACCTGGAAGTAGGCCCTGCCCCCACTTGCGACCACCGTCCGGATGACTATACTGGTTTCCATGTTGCCGTTGAAGCCGATGAACCCGATGGAACCGCAGTAGACTCCTCGCTGTGTAGGCTCCAACTCATCGATGATTTCCATGGACCGGATCTTGGGACAGCCGGTGATGGAGCCCCCGGGGAAACACGCTTTCAGTAGAGACACCGCGTCGTGCTGACCGTCCAGTGTGCCCACCACAGCAGAGACCAGGTGATGCACGGTAGAGTAACTCTCCAAGGAACACAGCTCGGCAACCCCGACCGACCCCACCGAGCAAACCTTGCCGAGATCGTTTCGCAAGAGGTCGACGATCATCACGTTTTCTGCCCGATCCTTGTCGCTGGTAAGGAGCTCCTCGGCCAATAGACGATCTTCCTCGGGAGTTTGCCCCCTGGGCCTCGTGCCCTTGATGGGTCGAGTTTCCACCTCTCGCCCCTCCTTCTTTAGAAACAGCTCCGGAGAAGCGCTGACCACGGAGAAATCCCCCAGGCCAAGGTAGGCCCCGGAGGGTACCGGGCTGATCTTCCGCAGGGATGAGTAGAGCTGCCAGGGACTCGTGGCCAAGGGCACCTGGAATCGCTGAGAAAGGTTGACCTGGTATATGTCACCCGCCGCGATATACTCCTTGGCCCTTCGTATGGCCGCCACGTATCCCTCTCTCGTGAAGTTGGACACCGGCGCCAGAGAGGCACAGGTTGTGGCTACCTGAGAGCCATTCGGAGGGATGCGCTCAACCCTGTGGGCTATCTCCTCCATGCGAGCCTCAGCTTGGGGATAGCCTCCAGGCAAAAGAGGAGCGACGATGAGCCAGCTGTTGCCCGAGGTATGGTCGTGGGCGAGGACCCAATCGTACAGCCCGACAACCATGTCGGGAATGCCGACGTCGTCGATGGCGGTTCGGGGAAGCCGCTCGGTGTGGTGGGCGAGATCGTAGCCAAAGTAACCGACGGCTCCTCCTTGAAACGGGGGAAGTCCCGGCGCGGTCCCCATGGGAAAAGCGGACAGGATCTGGCGAAGTTCCTCGAAGGGATCGCCTACCCGGGTCTCGGCATGTCCCGGCCCCTCGACCGTGATGATGCCGTTCTTGGACCGAATCACCAGGAACGGCTGGGCTGACATGTAAGAGAACCGTCCCAACCTGGGGTCGTGGAGGCTGCTGTCAAGGAAGATCGGATACGGATCCCCCAGGAACATAGGGAAGAGGAGATGGAATGGAACCGAAGTATCGAGTCGACGCCACAGCGGCAGCATGGGACTTCACCCTCGGCAAACCACCACCGCTGGGTACCCAAATCGAGCTGCTGGGCTGGACATACCGTGGCGGAAACTTGTGCAGGCGGAATTGTAGCAAAGCGCTGTTCCGGTGTCCAACCTACTGCATTCCCTCATCTAGAGGGTCAGCCTCGATCCTGATCTCCACCTCCCAGTGACGCTCTTGCTTTCGGCTCACAGTTGGGGTTGCCTCCCCTCCGAAGGACTTTCATCTCCAAGGCCGCGCCCATGCCGGGCGCACCACCACGAAAACGCCCGGGCGCGCGCACCCGGACCTTCAATTTGCCCCAAAGGCCGCCAAGCGACACTACCCTACGCGGGCTCATGTTCGGTTGCACACGATCTCGAGTCTGAGGTTTGCATCAGTAGTGGTAACGGCCCTGCAGGAAGTCTATCCGATCGTCGCTCACCAGGTATACGATGCGGTGTTCATCGGTGAGCCGGCGCGACCATGTGCCCGGGGCCAGGTACTTCAACATCTCCGGCTTGCCGGTGCCGTCGAAGGGATCCCGAACGATCGCCTCGATGAGATCGAAAGCGCGGAGCGCGAGCTTCCGATCCGTCTGAACCCAGTAACGCAGATCCTCCCTGAACTCCGGGTGGAAGACCGTCTCCCGCTCGCGCCGCGGGCATCCTCTACTTCCCGGTGTCAAGGCCCAACTCTCGCCGCAAGGCTTCGACAGACTCGGGCTTCCGTGTGCGTCTGACGGCGCGGTTCAGCGCCTCCAGCAATCGCGTTGCATTCTTGGGGGATCGCAGCAGGTAGGCGGTCTCCTGCAGACTGGCCAGCTCATCGGCAGCGATCATCGCCACCTCCGGCTCGCCGTGGCGGGTGATGATTACCGTCTCGCGGTCATCCCTTATCCGGTCACACACTCGAGCGAAATTCGCCCGGGCATCCGTGTAGCTCATTCGCATGGCCATGGTAGTTGCCTCCTTCTGCACACCGCAGCTGTACAGGGTTACTGTACAGCCCGTCTCAGACCATGTCAAGAGGCCGGGCATCGCCGTCGGACCGCCCGCGATCGGCGGTTCACTCGACGGTCTGGACTACCACAGGGGCCTCTCGGTGAGCGAGCACCAGGCCGGCAGTGACCAGGCCAAGCCCCAGCAAGAGCATCGTCGAGACCTGCTCGCCCAGGAAGAGCGCCCCCAATCCGGTCGCCGTGATGGGACTGAGCGCCAGGAACATGGTGACCCTCGTCGGCGAGGCGTGGTTCAGCGCCCACAGCCACAGGTAGTAGCCGACCCCGCTGTTGGCCCCGATGAAGAGAATTGCCAACCAGCCTTCCGGGGTGAAGTGGGGTAACGAACTGAAGAAGCCCTCGCCGGCAGCCAGCAGCGCCAGGAACCCCACCGAGGCCAGCATCGCTAGAGCACTCACCGATAGAGTCGGATACTTCCGCAGGTAGGGTCGGTAGAGGACACTGCACACGGCGCCGCTGAGAGCACTCGCGAACACGGCCACCTCGCCAATCCACTGGTCGCCTGCGCTTCCTCGCTGAACCGCTTTCTCCCCGAGCGCCAGAGCCACCCCAGCGATAGTCAGTAGAACCCCCAGAGACTTCACCCAGGTGAACTTTTCTAACCGCAATACCGCCGTGAGGATCATCGTCATCAGAGGCATTGTTGAGAAGATCAGCGCCGTGCGGGCCGATGGAATGAACTGCAGCGCGAAATTCATCAGCACGACCAGAATGCCGAACTGGGTGATCCCAAGCAGACTGATCGGCAGAAGATCGCTTCGCTCGAAACTGGGCCGCGCAGCCATCAGCGCGGGCGGTAGCAAGCAGCAGAACCCTATGAAGTAGCGCAGGAGAGCCAGGGAGGCGGGCCCGGCCTGGTCGATGACGGAGCGCGTCGCCACGATGGCCGAGCCGACCAGGATGCCCGTCGCGGCTGCCGCGACAATGGGCAGGACCTTTCTCACCGAGCCTCGCATTTTCACAATTTACAGCTCCAACTCCCAGGTCTCCCCCACCAGATCGTGGCCGAAGCTGTGGTGCGACTCTTCCTCGACCAGACGAAAGCCCGCGTTCTGGTAGATGTGCCGGGCCGCGAGAAGTATGCTGTTCGTCCACAAAATGATCTTCCGATAGCCCACGGAACGAGCGAAGAGAATGCACTCCTCCACCAGCCGGGTGCCAATCCCCAGGCCCCGGGCCTTGGGCTCAACCAGCAGCAGACGCAGTTTCGCGACCGCGTCAGACTGTTTGACCACAAACACCGACCCGACGATCTCACCATCCCTCTCGGCGATCCAGCAGCGCTCCCGCTTGGGATCGTACTGCTCGATGAACTCGGCGACGATGCCGGCGACCAGCGCCTCGAACTGCTCGTCCCACCCGTATTCCTGGGCATACAGCGCGCCGTGGCGGTAGACGACCCAGCCCATGTCACCGGACCGATGAGGCCGCAGCAAGTAGGGAACCTTGGGTTCGGGGCGCGCACCCAGCAGTCCCTCAACGGTATCCATCGCCTGCACCAGTCGCTCCTGCCCCTCCACGGACAGGTGGCTCAACATCGCACCGATCTCATCGTGCGAGCGAGCGTGGAGTGGAGCGAATACCTCCCGCCCATGTTCCGTCAGCCACAGGAGGTTCCGCCGGCCATCGACCTCGGACGGCCTGCTGTCGATCAGACCCCGCCGGGCGAAACCTCGCAGAATGCGGCTCAGATAGCCGGTATCCAGGCCCAGATCCTTGGCGAGTTCGGTCGCCGTGGGCCGTTCTCGATGAGCAAGCTCGAACAGTACCCGCACCTCCGTAAGGGAGAAAGGGCTCTTCAGATAGCCCTCCTGCAGCACGCCGATCTGCTGAGTGTAGAACCGATTGAAGCGCCGCACCGCAGCGATACGCAGGTCGAGATCGGTGTCGTCCATCGATGCCTCCCGCGGGATCATCTTGCCAGATAGATGCCAATATCAACTATTTTGTTGCCATTGTCAAGTATTTCCTTGAGGCGATCCTCCCGCTCGCGATCCCGCGCCACGTAGGAGCCGGCTCCTGCCGGCGACCCGGATCGCGAGCAGGAGCTCGCTCCTACGGTGTTCCGGGTGGCCGCTTTGGCAGAGGGGGTCGGGTATGTCCTATGCAAGGCTCTCACATGGTTGAAGTCCGTCCACGCCAACCCTGGAGAAGCTATCGGTGCTGCTCTACGACACCATGACGCGCCGCAAAGAGCCATTCGTTCCGGGAGGCGAGCCGGTCACGCTGTACGTCTGCGGGATCACGCCCTACGATACCACCCATCTCGGACACGCCTTCACCTATGTCTTCTACGATGTCCTGGTTCGCTACCTCCGCTACCTCGGCCACAGCACACGATACGTCCAGAACGTCACAGACGTGGACGACGACATTCTTCGAAAGGCTCGGGAGCTCAAGATGCCCCGGGATCGGCTGGCGATTGAGCAGACCCAGCGCTATCAGGAGGACATGACGGCCCTGAACGTCCTTTCGCCGGACATATTCCCCAAGGCCACCGACCACATAGCCAAGGCAGTGGAGATCACGAGGGCATTACTGCAAAAGGGATACGCCTACCGTGCCGGCGGAAACGTGTACTTTCAGGTGCGCCGTGACCCCTCCTACGGCAGACTGAGCCACCTGGCCAGGGCCGAGATGCTACCCATAGCCAACGAGCGAGGTAACGACCCCAACGATCCTCTGAAGAGAGACCCGCTGGATTTCCCTCTGTGGCAGCACTCCGGCCCCGGGGAACCTCGTTGGGACAGCCCTTGGGGTATGGGGAGGCCGGGTTGGCACATAGAATGTAGCGCCATGGCTATGCGCCACC
>JAJYNT010000028.1 GCA_021786215.1 Chloroflexota bacterium
TTTCAGAACCCTTGTTAGCGACTGGACGTATCGCCCGGGTAGGGCGTTTGCCGCCGCGTGGCATCCTGGACCCGACGATCGATCTGCTCAAGCTCCTCAGCTTCGAGTATCGACTCCAGCCGCTTCACGACCTCCGCGCCCCGATTCACCTTCTCCCAATCGCTCCCCAAAGATCGGAGCAGTTTCAGGGCAAAGAGGCTTTCACGTAGCAACTCGAGATCTCCAGCCGTCCGACGAACCAACTCGGCTCGCGCGGTGGGTTCAACCTTGGGCACGTACCCGGCCTTCTTCAGCGCCTCGACCAGCTTCCAGAAGCGATCTGCTGCGACGCGATAGACGCGGGCGCCCAGACGTGACTGGAGATTCTCGGCGAACTCCGGCGCAGTCGCGAGCAACTCAGCATCCTCCTCGGTAGACGCGGTTACCAGGGTAGCTCCCTCCAACAGGAAGCGGCCGTACCCCGACGCCCACTCCTCAGCCCGCTCTGTTACTTGCGCGGGTAGATCGGGACCCACCAGCGTCTCCAGTGCCCTTCGCAACTCATCCCAGGAGCCTCCCGCTTCGAGCCCTGCCAGCAACGAAGCCCTCGTGACTCGGTACCGGCTCACCTTATCCCGGCTCAACAGCTCCATGTAGGGTTCCATGCTGTAGAGCAGCCTGAGGTCCCCGGGAACGGGCACCGCCAGCCGAATGGAGTCTTCCACCAATATCTCGGGCTTCGCGGCCACCTCACCCGGTTCGTCCGCGATTTCGTCTCCAATCCATCGAAAACCCACCGCCCTCCCGCCCGGGCCAAGCCCCCATTCAACCAGCCCTAACCAGTGAAGAGGTCCGCGTAGCAGGTAGCGGATCCATTCGCCCTCCACGACGTTCCAGCTGTCGGGTCCATACAGCTCCAAACCGGTGGACAGCTCCACCACGGCAAAGGATGGAGACGCGTGATCCTCCCTCAGGAAGTCCGGGCCATGGAGACGAACGCTCTCGCAGAAGCTGTCCTCGTCGATCCAGCCCTCTATGGCCATCTCGGACAGATTGTGCACGAGAAGTCGCCGAGCGGCGGTCTCGTCGATCCTTCCCGCCCCCAGCATCTGTTTCACCTTCCCGGCGGCCGCAAGCTCGCTCCAGCCCCTGTCCTTCAGGTACCGATCGATCAACCTCCCGCGGATCTCGCCAGGCTGTTCTGCCAGCAGTCTCCCCGCGGCTCTAGCGGGCCGCAGGAACTCGCCTTTCCGTGCCAACCAACCACCCTGTAGACAGAGGTGAATGAGAAACCTCCAGCGCTCTTCCCAGCGCCCCACCAGCAGATCAGTAGACAGCGAGGTGACCTCCCGCTCCAACTGTCCCAGTAGCGCCCGCGACATTTCACCTCGCAGCTGCGACTGGGGCTGGCGGCGGACGAAAGACAGAAGGCAGAAGAGGTCAAAAGGGACAGTTCGCCTGGCCACAGTGTCAGGTTGTTGGGTGGAACGAACATCCAGGATTCGTTCAGCTACAGAGGCTGGGAGAAACCCGCTGAGGGCAGAGTGCAACTCCTCTGGCAGATAGTAGACCTCGCCCCTCCAGGAACCCTTGGCCGCGAAACCTCGGAAGAGAAGACCCTTTTGCAACAAAGAAATGGTGGGTCCTTGTTCGCCTCGATCGGCGGCATCGCCATCACGATGCCGCGGGAATCGCCGCTCGAGCACGAAAGCCTTCACCATCCAGTCCTGGTCCCGAAGCTGCTGAAGCAGGCAAATCTCCTCCGCGGACAGGGTTCTCAGGAATCCCGCCAACCACTCTTCGTCCAGCAAACGGCCCAGAAGAAGTTGGGCCAGCTCGGAGCGCAGCAGATCCTCGCCAACGACCAGCCGATGGTTCACGGCTATTTTGCGCAGCAGAGCCAGGGTGCAGTCTCGAAGCCCATCTTGCAGTCTCATGAGGCTAGTCGCCGGCCTTGACAGTAGCTGTTGAGGCGGGGAAAATGCAATAGCTACCACGCGCGATCAGGTGAGGGATATCGATGTCCAACCTCGCTCCAGAAGTCACTCGATTGGTGTTGGGACCGCTCCAGACCAACTGCTATCTGCTGGTCTCACCCGCCGACCGAAGCGCCATGGTGATCGATCCCGCGGACGACGCCGAGCGAATCACGAAAGCGGCCCAGTCGAAGGGCGCGCGCATCGATCAGATACTGCTGACCCACGCTCATCCGGATCACATCGCGGCGCTTCCCGACCTGCGGCGAGCGACGAATGCGACAGTGCTTCTCCACCGGCTTGACGCCGACCTGCTTCGCCGGCACGGTCGGGCCTACGGGATCAGGGATCAGCAGTTGTCCGAACTGCTGCCCGACGTCTACCTTGAAGGAAACGAGGAACTACGCATCGGGCAGTTGACGGGAACGGTGATCCATACACCCGGCCACACGCCGGGAAGTATCACCTTGCGTGCGGGCGACCTCCTCTTCACCGGCGACACTCTCTTCGCCCAGGGGGTTGGCCGTGTTGACCTGCCTGGCGGAGAGCCCCAGAGCCTCTTGCAGAGCATCCAGAGTCTGTTTGCTCTGCCGGATGAGTGCACCATCTTTCCCGGTCACGGCCCATCATCGACTATAGCTGCCGAGAAGCGCGACAACCCCTACGTCTGAGCAGTTCCCTGCGCCTTTCTCATGGTGATCGCGCTTTGATGGCATCGCGAATCGCGGGCAGCATTGGAACCAGCTGCTTCTTCCGCGAGAGAATGCCCGGGAAGGCCATGGTGTGACCGTCCTCCTCCAGGGGCCGCCCCAGCGCTTCCGATACCTCTCTCTCGTGACCCTCCACCAGCATTTCCGATTGCTCGTGGGCGATGTCCATCATCATAAGGATCACGCTGGCGTAGCGACGCTCGTCCTTGAGACTGCGCATTTCCTCCAAGAGCTGCCGTCTCATTGCCGCCACTGCCGCGGCATTCACCGTCTCGACGCTGGAGACGCCGAAACGAAGATCGCCCAGCAGGAACTCCTTGAAGTCGGCGAGCAGCAGATCCCTGGGGCTCTTTCCGGCCACATCCGAAGCCGCCGAGAGAACCGCTCGCCCCAGCTCATTGATGTCCACCCCGGCCCGTTCGGCCAGCATCTCAGCTGCCCTACGGTCCTCCTGTGTGCAGGTAGGGGACTTGAACAGAATCGTGTCGGTGAGGATAGCTCCCAGCATGATCCCCGCGATCGCCCTGGGGATCTGGACCATGTTCTCGCGATACAGCTTGTAGATGATCGTGTTGCTGGAGCCCAGCGGCTCGAAGCGCAGGTAGACTGGGGCATCGGTTCGGATGTCGTAGACCCGGTGGTGGTCGATTATTGCAACAATCTCGGCCTCTTCAAGCCCCTCCACCGACTGGCTCCGCTCGTTGTGGTCCACCAGCACGACCCTCTGCTTCGGAGGGCGGAGCACGCCGCTTCGCGACACTATCCCGGTAACCTTTCCTTCCGGGTCCACTACCGGCAACACCGGCTGGCGAGTTAGAAGCGGTCGAGCATCTTCGAGCAGTTCGTCCTCCTGAGCCGACAACACATCAGTGGTCATGACGTGGCGAACGGGGATGCTCAGATTCAGCAGCTGCACAGTCTTGAATGTGTGGTGCCGCGAACTGATGATGGTGACATTCTTCTCCCGCGCGCTCTGAAGCACCTCGTCATCCACGGGGAAGCCGCCTGTGACCACGATGGCGCTGATGCCCTGCTCTATGGCCAGCTTCTGAGCGTCGGCTCGGTCACCGATCACCATGAGCGACTCGGGATCGATTCGATGGACCATGGACTCCAGACTCATGGCGCCGACGAAAACCCTATCCCAGCCTCGCCTACCGTTGCCATCCACCAGCAACTGTCCACCGAGGGCCCTCACGACGTTCTCCAGGTTCAGCGGTATCTCCTCGTTGAGCGAGAGCCCCACGCCCCCCATGAACAGATTGGCGAAGCTCTCCACCTGGATCAGGCCACACAACCGCCCATCGTTGTCCACCACAGGAAGAGCGGCTAGCTCTCTCTCCTGCAGCGTCCACCCCACGTCGTACAGCGAGTCCTCCTTGTTCACCGTGGGAGCGGGAGCAACCATCACGTCATCGACTCGTGCCTTCACATCCTGGATGTAGACAGGCGGTGGGACCGCGAAGCGGTTCAGCAGATACTCGGTCTCTTTTCGCAGTTCCCCCTGCCGGGCGGCCACGGCATCCTCGTTGCCCAT
Organism: Chloroflexota bacterium; assembly: GCA_021786215.1. The sequence goes on from JAJYNT010000028.1 coordinate 4,203, forward strand.
CGCTTGAAGAAGGTGCGCGTAAGCGATAGCACCGCAGATGGCATCGGTATCGGGGTGCTTGTGGCCGACAACGTAAAGGCGCCTGCTCATCAGTTACCCCTGCCGGGCGGCCACAGCATCCTCGTTGCCCATCGCTTGAAGAAGGTGCGCGTAAGCGATAGCACCGCAGATGGCATCGGTATCGGGGTGCTTGTGGCCGACAACGTAAAGGCGCCTGCTCATCAGTTACCCCTCGTGGCGGCCTTGGCCTCGTGCGAAATCCGCAACAACTCCCTGGTGGCGTTGGCTACGTTAGGTTGCGCGAAAACGGCGCGGACCACGGCGACCGAGTCGGCACCAGCCTGAAGAACCGCTCCGCAGTTGCCCGCGTCTATGCCGCCGATGGCCACGAGAGGCTTAGTTGTGGCAGACCGGACCCTTCGCAGCAGGTCCATACCACCTAACTCCGCGTCCACTTTCGTCGGAGTCGCGAAAATGGCGCCGACGCCGAGATAGTCCACGCCGGCCTTTTCGGCCTCCGACAACTCATCCACGGCCGAGATCGAGAGGCCGATCAGCTTCTCTGGACCCAGCAGGCGCCGGGCCTCTTCCGGGGGCAGATCGGTCTGTCCCAGGTGTACCCCATCGGCATCGGCACACCAGGCGAGGGCGAGGTCATCATTCACCAGGAACAGGGCGTTCCACTCAGCGCACAACGCCTTCATCGTCCGCGCTTCGTCGAGGAGCAGCCGTTTGGAGGTAGACTTGTCCCTGAGCTGAAGCACTCTGGCACCAGCCGCCAACGCCTCGGCCGCGGCAGCGATCCGCCGCTCAGAGGGGACAGCGTCCTCCGTGACCAGATATACACGGCTCTCCACCAACAATCGCAACATCCGTTCTCTGCTTTGAGACATGGCTGCTCCTTCCATCTCCTTGATCCCGCCGGCGGACCTGCGTGGCCATGCGGCGATTATATGTCGCGCCACGAAGGGGTTTCAACGACACACCCCGAAGGGATGATACCACTCATCCCTTCGGGGTGGTTCAGAACGATTCCTCTAGCAGACTATAGAGAGCCAGTGCGGCTCTAAGCCGCGGCGTGGCCGCTCTTATGGGCCGCCTCCGCTGTCAACTGCGCCTTGCGCGCTCTGTGCAGCGACTTCGCGGCCAGCTGCTCGACAATCTCCCCATACAGTGGGGAGAGACTCAGGCGGTACAAACGCTCCACTGACGCCTTCGTGCCGGGATCAGTACTGAGGCCGTACTCCATCTCACTGCTGGAGTCAGCCTGGTGCTTTATCAGCAAACCGGCTCGGACGAGGGCCTCCAGGGCTTCCTCGGTGCGCTCCAAGCACCTCAGGCCCAGTTCTTCCGAGAAGTAGTTCACGTTGCCACGCACTGCAGGTTTGTCTCGAAGGTACCGGAGAATGTTATATCTGGCCAAGTCGTCGACATCGTGCTCCAACAACTGTTCCAGATCGGGATCCAGCCTGACGCTGAGCATGAAACCGAGCACCTCCTAGCTCGTTCCTCTTTGATAGCGAGGCCGAATGCACGGGGAAAACAACCTGCTAGAGGCGACGATCCGGAGAGAAGACAGGGGCGCGCCATACACCGGGCGACATCAGCAACCATACCCGGCTGAAGGCGACCCATTTCGCTCGTCCTCTTTCCCGTGCCTACGAGGTTAGCTGACGGGCTCGGGCTGAAAGAGTAGCCCTACGTGCGCCTCCCGCACGATTCGCCCCATTCCTTGGTTCCCCCGCTCCCTGGACAGGAACTCGGCCCGCGACGTGTGCTCACTTTTATGCAACTGAAGGCACTATA
>JAJYNT010000407.1 GCA_021786215.1 Chloroflexota bacterium
AGTCTCGCCTGAACGGACAGGCTAACTACGGCGCCGATGTGATCTCACGAATCACCCACGCCACCACACAGCCGGGAGGAATCGAGCAGCTGCAGTCGGCGGCCGTGGCAACCATCAACTCGGCCCTGGACACCCTGCTTGAGAAAACTGGAATAGATCGGGCGCAGATTCACGAGGCGGTTGTGGTGGGCAACACCTGCATGAACCACCTCTTCCTGGGGATCAATCCGGATTCCCTCTCCTCAGCTCCCTACCAGCCGGTCATCTCCGATCCTGTCACCTGCGGTGCATCCGAGCTAGGACTGGCTATCAACCCCTCGGGTCTTGTGTACACCCTTCCCAACATCGCCGGATTCGTGGGCAGTGACACTGTGGCGGTGATCCTGGCAACGGCCATGCACAAGTCGGATCAGATCCGACTGGCCATCGACTTGGGGACCAACGGCGAGATCGTCCTGGGCAATCGCCACCGCTTGCTTACCTGCTCCACCGCCGCTGGCCCCGCATTTGAGGGCGCCAGGATCTCATCCGGAATGCGAGCAACCGGAGGGGCTATCGAGCGTGTCTGGATAGATCAGGGCGAAGTGAAGGTCCAGGTGATCGGCGGCGGAGCCGCGATCGGTGTCTGTGGCTCCGGTCTCTTGGACGCTGTGGCCCAGATGCGGCGAGCCGAGGTCCTCAACGGCACCGGCAGGCTCGTCTCCCCGGACAAGGTCGACGCTGCCTTCCCATCGCGTCTTGCTCAGCGGATTCTGGGAAACGGCAAGGGCGATGGTTTCGTGCTTGCCAAGCGGGGACGAAGGCCGGTAGTGCTAACCCAAGCCGACGTGCGCGAGCTCCAGTTGGCCAAGGGGGCCATCCGAGCCGGCATTTCCATCCTGCTGAAGGAGTTCGGAATAGGGGAGGAGGAGATCTCCGAGATCCTGTTGGCCGGCGCCTTCGGCTCCTTCGTCAACCCGGTCAGCGCCAGGGACATCGGGTTGGTCCCTCCGCTCCCCATCGAAAGGATCACAGCCGTGGGCAACGCGGCCGGCCAGGGAGCCGTTATGGCCCTGCTTTCCACTGACCAGCGAGAAGAGGCAACCCAGATCGCTCGATCGGCCGAGCATGTGGAGCTGTCTGCACGATCGGACTTCATGGAGCAATTCGTGGAGGACCTGGCGCTCTGAACCGCTGAGCGTTGACTTTCGGTCAAGAGACCTAGAGTTCAGTGGACTTCTGGTATAATTCCTGCGCATGATTGAGGAACAGATCTCCGAGCCGGCGTTATGAACGGTCTTCACCCAGTCCCTTCGACCCCCCCCACTTGGGAGGCTAGGCATGAACTTGAATCAGTTGAAGGTCTTCTGCGAGGTGGTGGAACGCAAGGGATTCACCCGAGCTGCCGAGGCCCTCTACCTGACACAGCCGGCGGTATCCCGACAGGTACAGGAACTAGAGAAGTATTTCGGCCTCGAACTCTTCGAGCAGATCGGCAAGAGGATCTATCCCACGGAAGCAGGAAACATCCTGTACCGCTGCAGCAGGGAGATCTTCCACCGTCTGGACGACCTGGATGTCGAGATGAACCAGCTGAAGGGGCTGAAGGCCGGCCACCTCCGCTTGGCGGCCAGCGCCACCGCGGGCACCTACCTGCTCCCCCAGCTTCTGGGCAACTTCAAGCGGAAGTATCCCGGCGTGGAGGTCAGTCTCGAAATCCACAACACGAGCCAGCAGGTGGAGCAGCGGCTTCTCGAGCATCAGCAGTTGGACCTGGGCGTTACCGAACGGCCAGTGGCCGAGGAGCCCCTCTACTCCGAGCCCTTCGACACCGACCAACTGGTGATAGTGGTCTCAGCAGACAACCCACTCGGCGACAGGGAGTCCATCTCAGCGTCCGAACTTCAGGGAGAGCGCTTCGTTCTGAGAGAGGTCGGATCGGGGACCCGCGACATCCTGGACGAGGAACTGCAGAGACTCAACCTGCGAGTGAAACAGGTGATGGAGCTGGGCAGCACCGCTGCGGTCAAGGAAGCCGTTATCGCCGGCCTGGGCATATCCGTGGTCTCGGTCCGCGCGATCGGCCTCGAAGTTGCCGCCGGCCTCTTGAAGCCGGTGAACTGCCCGGAAATCAAGCTGACTCGGGAGTTTCGATACGTCCATCACAGGGATAGGCGACTCTCTCGGGCGGCAACGGCCTTCCTCCAGCTGCTCAAGAAGGCCTTCCCGGAAACATCGTAGGGCGGAGGGCAGCTCGGATGGCCCACACCTCCCATGACACTGGTGGCATGCCTGGTGCGAAAATGTGCTCACCGAGAACTGATGAAGGGTGACGCACGCGATGTCACACCGGGGCATCTACTCGCTGAGGACGCTGTCCCGCTACCTGTGGGCGGGTCCCAACACGGTGGTAGGGCTGGCTGCCGCCGCAGCCTCGGTTTGTCTACCCCGCGTCCGTGGGTCCGTCGCTCTCTGCCACACCGACCGAGGTTTGGCGCACTGGTTTCTCACGAAGCGCGGCTACTGCGCCATAACCCTGGGACACCTGATTATCATGACTCCACAGGCATCTGAAGGCACTCTGTCCCATGAACTGATCCATGTTCGACAGGCAGAGCGGTGGGGTCCCCTCTTTCTGCCGGCTTACCTGGTCGCCGGGGCACTGACCCGAATGCGAGGCAAGGATCCGTACTGGGACAACCCATTCGAGATGGAGGCCCTTCGCCATCAGCACAAGGCCGAAACCGACGCTCCATCGCAGGCCTCGAGCTGAGATCCTCCGAACGAGCGGACAGCTACCTCGTCAGGCTTCGGATCCCCCTCGACAGCCATGCCACCCCTTTATTCCGTTGGGGCCCTATGGGATAATGCTTGTCAGCGAGCGAGTACGCCAATCTGTGCTACCATCGGCTGGACACAATCAGGAACGCTGGTGAGGTTCCACTAAATGCCCCGTAGGCGAACTCGGAAACCAGAAGCCCCAATGGTGGCTGAGCTGCCGATCCTTCCTGTTCGAGACACGGTACTCTTCCCTCATATGATGAGTCCCCTCTTCGCGGATAGGGATCGCTCCTTGCGTGCCATCGAAGAGGCCACCATGAGGGAGCGAACCGTCCTCATCGTGTCTCAAAGGAACGCCGACATTCAGCGGCCACGCCGCGAAGATCTATATGATGTTGGCACCGAGGCGGTGATAGGCAGGATACTCAAAATGCCCGAAGGCACCACAAGTGTGCTGGTCCAGGGACAGCGACGGGTGAAGTTGCTGGATCTGGTGTTGGAAGAGCCCTACCTCATGGCTCAGGTCGCACCCCTCGATGAGCAGGTGATCGATCCCGAGCCAGGCGGATACACCATCGAAGCGCTCATGAGGGCGGTCCTCGTACTCTTCGAGAAATGCGTGAAACTGAGCCACACCCTGCCGGACGATGCCTACGTGGCGGCGATGAACGTGGACGAACCAGGCTGGCTGGCAGACCTGGTTGCCTCCACAATCGACCTGCCGCTGCTAGACCGGCAGGAGCTCTTGGAGATCCTGGACCCCGTGGCCCGCCTACAGAAGGTGAGCATCCATCTCGCCAAAGAGTTGGATGTTCTGGAGCTGGAGAACAAGATCCACTCCCAGGTCCAGAATGAGGTGGACAAGTCTCAGCGAGAGTACTTTCTCCGCGAGCAGATCAAGGCCATACAGAGGGAACTGGGTGATATCGACGTCTTCACCCGCGACATCGTCGAGTTGCGAGACAAGGCGGAAGCCTGCGGGATGCCCGCGGAGGTAGCCAAGAAGGCCGATACCGAACTGGAGAGACTCGGCAGCATGCCCTCGGCGTCACCCGAGGTGGCGGTCATTCGAGGCTACGTCGATTGGCTGGTCAGCCTTCCCTGGACAGTTCAGACGGAGGATCACCTGGATCTGACAGTGGCCGCCGAAGTGCTGAACAGCAATCACTATGGACTGGCCCAGGTGAAAGAGAGAATCCTGGAATACATGGCGGTACGCAAGATGGCCGCCCAGGCGATGCGCAGTCCAGTGCTCTGCTTCGTAGGTCCACCCGGCGTGGGCAAGACCAGCCTGGGACAGTCCATAGCTCAAGCTCTCGGCCGAAAGTTCGTGAGGATCTCCCTCGGCGGGATTCGCGACGAGGCCGAGATCAGGGGGCATCGCCGCACCTACGTGGGTGCCTTGCCCGGCAGGATCGTGCAGACCATGAGAACCGCGGGGGTGGCCAATCCGGTCTTCATGTTAGACGAAATCGACAAGATCGGAGCCGACTTCCGGGGGGATCCATCGGCGGCGTTGCTGGAGGTGCTGGATCCTGAACAGAATCGGGCGTTTTCCGACCATTACCTGGACGTGCCCTACGATCTTTCCCATGTCATGTTCATAACGACGGCCAACACCCTGGACCCCGTACCTCCGGCCCTTCGGGATCGCATGGAGGTGATCGAGCTTCCGGGATACATCGAGGACGAAAAGCTCCAGATCGCCAGGCAGTTTCTAGTCCCCAAGCAGCTGCTGGAACACGGGATGGGGAGCGAGCGGATCCGTTTCACCACCGAGGCCCTTGAGAGGATCGTTCGGCAGTACACGCATGAGGCGGGAGTGAGGAATCTAGAGCGCGAGATCGGATCGATCTGCCGAAAGATCACCAGACGTGCTGCCGAAGGCAGGGCCGTTCCCTCCGTGGTCACCGAGAGGGCGGTCACGCGCTTCCTGGGACTGGAGAAGTACCATTACGGGGCAGCCGAAGAGCGAGATGAGGTCGGTGTCGCCACCGCGGTGTACTGGTCGCCAAACGGTGGTGACATCATGGCCATCGAGGTGGCGCTCATGGACGGACAAGGAAAGCTGGTGCTGACAGGGCAGTTGGGCGACGTGATGAAGGAATCGGCCCAAGCCGCCCTCACCTACTCACGATCCCGGTCCAAGAACCTCGGCGTCCGTGACGGCTTCTACGAGCAGATGGACATTCACGTTCATGTCCCGGCGGGGGGGATTCCCAAGGACGGCCCCTCGGCAGGGATCACAATCGCCACGGCGCTTATTTCGGCCCTCACGAGGCAAGCCACCCGCAAAGACGTTGCGATGACTGGAGAGATCACCCTCCGCGGTCGGGTCCTCCCGGTGGGAGGCGTTCGGGAGAAGGTGCTGGCCGCCCATCGAGCCGGGATCACCACCTTCATTCTCCCCAAAAAGAACGTGAAGGACTTGACCGGGGTGCCAACCGTGGTCCGACGCCAACTCCGATTTGTCCCCGTCGACCACATGGATCAGGTGCTACCTGTGGCCCTGGTGCACAGCCCTAACGAGTAAGCCAACTCGCATCGATCCTTCAGCACGACAAATCAGTATAGAAAGGAGTCCGGTGACCATGGCAGGAAAGAAGTCTGGCAAGGACAAGCCAAAGCAGGCGAAAGAGCCGATGAAGAACAAGGGCCCCAAGAAGAAGTGAGCTCTAATTCGTAGTGGCGATTTGACCCGCACAGCAATTCGCCTACGACATCCGCTTCAATCCTTAGTGGTCCGTCCATCAGGTTCGACGCAATTTGCTAATAGGTCCGGTCCAGCAGGAGAAGGGCCCGGTAGTAAGGACTTCAGTCCTTTGTCCCCTCGCCGCAACAGGACGAACGACTAAAGTCGTTACTACAAGCCTCGGGCTGAAAAGACGCAGTAGGAGCCGGCTCCTGCCGGCGACTCGGATCGCGAGCAGGAGCTCGCTCCTACACACTCCAAGCCCGCTGAAGCGGGCTTCGTTTTCTCAGCCCGCTGCTTTAGCGGCGGGTAAAGGTGCAGCAAACTTGGCGGACGGACCACTAAAAGGCCCTGGGTCGGACACTTTCCCGATTGTGCGATTGATGCCGCTTGTACTAAACTGGACATACTATCAAGCATATCGCTGCGACAGGATGGGAGAGAGGAGGATAGCATGGCAGACGATCTGGGAGAGCAACCAACAGGTGGGGCACCACGAGAGGAGCCAACGCCGGCAGGCCAGCCAGAAGTTCAATTGGCCGGCCCCAT
>JAJYNT010000154.1 GCA_021786215.1 Chloroflexota bacterium
TGATCCAGGTGAGCAACCAGAGGCGCACCCTGATCCTGCCCCGGGCGTTGAGAGGGATGGAAGTTCGCGGGGCCAAACTGGATGGGAACATCCTCAAGGTTCGCTTCATACCGGCAGCATGACACGGGCCCGGCGATTACTGAGTTTCTAGATTGGGAGGTGCACCATGGCGGAGACGGGAACGAAAGACATCGACCTAGACATGGACGAGGAGAGGGTCCTGACCATCAAGATCAGTCTGGAGGGACCCGCCGAGTTGGTCTCCTGGATACGCGAGAACAGGCCCGGAACGATGAAGAGACGGCTCACCAGTTTGGTTCCGGGAGAGTTTCGAGAGCACATGAGGGCAGCCCGGCACGAGCAGATGCTGGCGTTGCGAAGCCTCGTGGATGCCGTGATAGGCCGGCTGGAGCGGGAGGAGAAGCCGCGCCGACGGTCCACCAAGATCGAGGTCGAATAGTCGACGGCCGACGGGCTACGCCCGCTCGATGGTGATCTTCGCCCCGGAGGGGACCTTCTTGAACTGTTTCGGGTCCCCCTCCACCTTGCCGAAGACCGTGACTTCGCTGGCTGGACGGATCTCGTTGCCTCGGCTGACGGGGGTGGGACCAAAGAAGATGCAGAAGGCGCGGCCCGGCGCCCAGTAGCCCAGTTCCCCCAGCTGCACCACCTCCTGCCCTCGCTCGGTTTCCAGCTTGACCGGAATGGAGAAGTAGATTTCGTCCCCCCAGGTGCTGGCCCTGGCTTCGATAGGCAGGGCTGACCAGATGGCCTCGGCCGTCTTCGTGTCGTTCAACTCGGCGGTCGCCGTCACGTCGCCCGCCTTGATCAGCATATTCTTCACTCTCACCCTCACCCCAACCCTCTCCCAGATGGAGAGGGAGAATAGAGAAGCTGGGGACACCTCAGCACTCGGCACTCAGCACCGAGCACTTGCGTTAGTGCGTCGTTCCATAAGTGGGTTACCGGAACAACCTCCCCACGCGTCACCCCCGCCTCCCTTCGTCACCCCCGCGAAAGCGGGGGTCCAAGTCACCAAGGCACGGAGCAGACCCTGGATGCCCGCTTGCGCGGGCATGACGGTGATGGCGACCGTACGGTATTTAGGGAACGACGCAGTTAGACGTTGAACAGGACGTTCATGATGTCGCCGTCCTGGACGGGATATGTCTTCCCCTCCAGCCTCAGCAGGCCGTGCTTCCGGGCCTCGGCCATGCTGCCTCCCACACCCATCAGGTCGGAGTAGCGCACCACTTCTGCTCGAATGAAGCCCCGCTCCAGATCCGAATGGATGACCCCGGCCGCCTGCTGCGCGGGGGTGTTTCGTCGGATCGTCCATGCGCGAACCTCGTCCGGCCCCACTGTAAGGAAGGAGACGTAGTCCAGCAGCTGGTAGGAAAGGGCGATTACCCGATCCACTCCGGCCTCGGCAACGCCCATGGCCTCCAGGAACTGCCGTCGCTCCTCGGGATCCAGTTCGGCCACCTCAGCCTCCACCTTACCGGCCAGGAAGGTGAAGGCGGTTCGGGGCACCTCGTACCCTTCGCTTATCTCGTTCCGGATCTCCTCCGCCCGCGGAAGCTGCTCCTCGTCAAGGTTCAGCAGATGAAGTAGCGGCTTCGCGGTGAGAAACTGGAAGGGCCTGATGACCAACTGCTCCTCATCAGTGAGCTGCTGGGCACGAATGGGGATCTCCTTCTCCAGATTGGCCTTCAGGCGGGAGAGAAGCTCCATCTCCCGTTCCCCCGCTTCTCGCTCCTGGGCCTTCACCTTGTGGACCGACTCCTTCAGTCGCTCCATGCGGCGTTCGATGATGGCCAGATCTGAGTAGGTCAACTCCAAGTCCATGGAGGCCACGTCGCGAGCCGGGTCCACAGAGCTCTCCGGGTGAGGGACCGACTCGTCCCGGAACACTCGAACCACGTTCAGCAGGGCATCCGCCTTGCTGATCTGGTTCAACAACCGGCCAGAAATCCCCTCCTCCTTGGAGGAGCCCTTCACCACACCGCCCGCATCCACGTACTCCACGGTGGCGTGGATTACCTTCTTCGGCTTGAAGATCTTGGCCAGCTCCTCGAGGCGAGGATCGGGCACCTGGACCACCGCCACGTTGGCGTCGGTTGAGGCGGAGTAACCTCCGGTCTTGGCCCGTGCCCCGGTGAGGGCATTGAAAACCGTGGTCTTGCCCGACAGGGGCAAGCCAATGATGGCGATCTGCACGCGGTATTACCCCCTGCTAATCTACCATCAATGATAGCACAGGGGGTGAAAGCTCTCAGCTGTCAGTTTCTGGCGATCGGCTCAGTGATCCGTTCGCCAACTTCTGGGGACTTCTTGAATGGAGAAATGGGGACTTGCGGGTACTCAGTAGTTGCCGCCGTCAACCACCACCGTCGGATATCAGTGGACCGCCACCAAAGGGACGCCGCGGGCCGGGCTGCCCCTTTCCTCCTTCGAGCTGGCCGTTCCTCAGGGTGAGAAGCTTGGCTGGATCCACGGCATGAATCAGCTCCTCTGCCACGAGGCCAATCCTCAATCCACCCTCCGCTATCCTACGAGCGGTGAGGTAGATGGCCCACGCCGGCGACTCGGTGCCCGAAAGCTGGGCAATCTCGGAGCTGGGCCACACCAGGTAGAGATCGGGCTTGGGCGGTGCGGCCATGGCCAGGCTCTCCTCTTTGCTTCGGAACCAGCGCAGCATGGATGCCAGAGCCCCATACTGCGGCCTCCTAACCCCCTGGGAGTCCAGTACGCCGTAGTTGCCCCCGTCCTGCCAGTTGTCGTTCCACTCAAAGTAGAATATCCCGCTTGCTCCGCCATCGAGGGCCTGAGAGACGAACTTCTGGGCCTCCTCCCCACTCGGACTCCCATCCTTACTGTTTAGCTCCATCACCCATACGGGTTTCTGCCAGTAACGATAGAGCATGTCCGAGGTGAGGAAGAAGTAGCTCGCATCTCTTGTGCTGTCAGGATACAGGTCGTACCCGACGATATCCGCATCGCGGTAGATTTGCAGGGGAGAGACGCCGGTGTACGGCTGCTCCCCCCACCACCACCAGGCCATCTCGGCGACGATAACCGGGTGGCGGGCGTCAGCCTGCTTGATGGTCCTGACCAACCCCCCAATGAAGTCGGTCAAGTCGTCGTAGCCGAACTGCCGCCAATCGGACCACCGTTTCAACTGGGCACCCTTGAGCGGTTGGTCGCCGTCGGCCCCGTGTGAAGGTTGCACCGATCCGAAGGAGCTGTAGCTGGTGGACCAGCTCTTGTTCAACCGCGCGACGGACCCGTACTTCTTCTGTAGCCAACCCCGAAAGGCAGCCACGGAGTATGGATTGTAGTCGTACAGCCGGTTGGTGTCGTAACGGGGCTCGTTCAGCACCTGATAGGCGAGGACGGCCGGATGGTTCTTGATATGGTTTACCGTAGCTCCTATGTAGTCTCCCAGCAACTGCCGGTAGCCGGGATAGTTGATGCAGGGGAGGTCGTCCAGAGGGCGGTCGCCATTCTGATCGACGGAGCTCCACTCGAAGTACCACGGCCAATACCAGAGCGGGGTGTTGAAGTCCTGGGTGGTATGAGAGAACACCACCACCACGTACAGCCCGTACTTTGCGGCCCTGTCGAGAAAGCCGTCAAGTACGGAGAAACGGTAGTGGCCCGGCAGGACCGGCTCCACATCTCTCCATGCCACATCGATGCGCACCGTGTTCAACCCGAGATCGCGCATCTGCTGAAGGTCGTCGTCCCAGCTGCTTCTGTGGTAGATGAAGTGGTAGGTAACGCCCATGGGAACGAACGGCTTGCCGTCCACCACCAACAGCCTCCTACTGGTGGATCCGGCGACCTCGTAGCTCGCGGAACTGACCTTCACGTCGAGCGGGCGGGCAGGCGGAATGGGTGCCTGGAGGTTGAGCAAGAAGGCCAACAGCCCCAGACGAAGAAGCGGTCCCACGATCACCAAGGGAAAGGCCATCGTGACCTCCGCCTACTGGTACGGGGAAGAGAAGTGGTGCGGCGAGGATCCCGTGGTGCTCAGGATTACTGAGCGCCGATGATAGCAGGTAACGACTGCTGCTACAAGCCCACTACATTAATTGAAGATTAGTGTAGTGCAAGCCTCTCAGCTCAGCTTTATTCTCCATTTAGTGCCATTGCACCCGCGCTCGACCAAATTGGCATATTTCTTGCCCCCCCTTGAGCAACGGCGCAAACGCGGTCGCCTTCGCTCCTGGGCCGGGCAGTTCTTGTCGGCGGCGAGTTTGGAGCGCAGAGATCGAGGTCCTCTAGCCCATGGCGTCCAACCGAACCAGCGGAGGGCTGGCGGGACAACCCGACGGCGGGCTAACCCAGGTAGACCCGGATATCGAACAGTTGGAGTGCACGATGATACGTGACAGGCTTGGCCAGCTTGAGGCCGTCCAGACCCCTACCGAGGAGATCTCCAAAGCCGTCGTGAGCCCATGGGAACGGCTTCCAGGATTGATTAGCTGGCTGGTGATCCTAGCTCCCATTTGGCTCACCCTGCTCTCCCCTTTAATGGGAATCGGTCTTGTAGCGCTGGCAACGGCCTACTTCGCCGCGCGAAACTCCTATTACGGACTCAGAGCACTGCCGAACCAGCACAGGGTGAGAATGGCCCGCGGTGAGGACTGGCTGCGGCGGCTCGAAACCCTCGAACAGGATATCCCGGATTGGCGTGGCTGCCGGGTTACCCTGATGATACGGGCCTACCGCGAGAAGAATCTCGAGATGCTCAGGGATACCATGATCTCCATCGAGGCCTCTAACTGGCCGAAGAAGCAGGGCAAGCTGGCCAATGTGGAGGTGCTCTTCGCAACCGAGGAGGACGATCCCTTTACCCCTCCCCTTGTAGACAGGCTGGCCGAGGAGTTCGCGGGACGGTTAGCCATTCGGCAGATCAAGCATCCGGCTGAGGCCAATACGCTGCCGGGACCATCCACAGCCATGAACTATGTGGGACGTGCCCTCTACCTGGAGTCCGTCCGGGACGGCATCGATCCGCGATACTGGATCGTCGCCGACTTCGACGCCGATACCCTGTTTGACCCCCAATATCTGCCCTGTCTGGTCTACACCTTCGTCACCGACCGGAATCGGGATCTGAGAGCCTACCAACCGGCGGTGATGTTCACCACCGAATACTGGAAGGCACCTCTCCACAGCCGCCTCGCCGCGATTGGCACCTCGGTCCTCACCCTCGGCTGGAACAGAAAGCCGGAGATCGCCTTCACAGGCGCGGCGGCCAGCCTGGAGACCCTGAAAAGCGTTGGATTCTGGCCCACCAACTCCCATAGTCAGGACTCCGGTATCGAGTTGCGTTTCAAGATGAAGTACGGCCGGAGTTTCCGGGTTAACGGCCTGCCCGTTCCACTCTGGGTCTATCCCGTGATGACTACCGGCCAGCAAGACACTAAGAGAGAACGATTGGAGGCCTATTGGCGCAGCTACCGCGCGCTCTTCAGGCAGAGTGCCCGGTGGCGAGAAGGGCCGCTGGACGAATTCGTCGAGGCCTCCTCCAAGGGCCGGCTGTGGCTTGCCCTCAACCGGCTGTGGAACGGGCTCGAAAGGGACACGATGACGATGATGCCGGGCTATGGACTGATCGCAGCCTCGGCGCTGGTGGACCCGAACCTGATGGTCTTCACCTACGACACCCTCAGGCCGGCCGTTACCATCGGCCTGACCCTGGTAAGCCTGCTCGGCCTCGTGGTCTTCTGGAAGGTGTTGGGTGATCGGGATCTCGTGCTGGGAAACCGGCGGCGCGGTCAGAGGGTTCAGGAACTGTTCCTATTCTGGCTGGTGTTCAGTGTATACGTCCCTATCTTCACTTCGGTTGCCGGGCTGAAGACCTCCACCATCTACACCCTGGGAAAGCGGCCCCGGGGGCACTTCATGCCTACGCCGAAGTGACGCTTCTCCCCCTCTGGGAAAGGCATTACCACTGACTCCCTCTCCCCTTGGGGGGCGCCTCCG
>JAJYNT010000121.1 GCA_021786215.1 Chloroflexota bacterium
GGGCGATCCGCTGCCGCCAACGATAGGCAGCGGCAGCCCAAAGAAGGTGAACCGCGGGCGAGGAATGCGCTCCAGGTAGGCCAGGTTTTCCACGATCTGGATGACGTCTTTCCCGATCCAGCCCCGTAGGAGAAAGTTGACGTGCGCGGTGAGGGCGAGGTCGCAGTCGCCATTGGGACTGTCGATGCCGACCAGTTTCACCTTCCGCTCGATGAACCAGATGGGGGCGTCATGGCCGAGCCCGGGCGCTTCCTGAGCCCACCTCTCTGGATCCACGTTTGGTCCGTAACCGTACCTGGCGCTGTGCCCCGTGTGGAGAATCACGACGTCGCCCTCGCGCACCCTGTCCTCTGTTCGCCGCTCGGCTGTCTCCAGGTCCTCGACTGTGATTGCGCGGCTGCCCGCGCACACACCCCGCAGGTCGAGCATGATGGCCTCGCCGCAGCAGCGCTCGAGAGGTATCTGGGCAGCATCTTGAGCCTCATCGCGATGGTCGAGGTGCGAAGCAGCATCGATGTGGGTGCCCATGTGGGTGCTGATGAGTAGCTGCTCGCTCTGAAAGCCGTGACCCTTCCCACCGATTCCGGCCTCGGGGGGAAGTCCATCGTAGAGACGTGGCGTTCGCGGCGGATCCCAGCGACTGGCCATGAGCCACTGGGAGAAGACGTGTCGCTGGTACTGCCAGATAACGGGCGCCCGCGGATGGTTCGGATGGTTCAAGACCATCCCTTCGTGGATCGGTATCGTTAGATCGATGATTTCCGTCTTGCTCACTCTCCTTTCGAAGATCTTCGGCGGGGCGGCAGCCCGGATACTGAGGCTTGCGGAGTAGCCGGAGCGCTCACCGCTGGGCCCCACATCCGCCCGTGATCGAGGCCACAAGTTACCAACGCGAAACCAGCCTGCGTGGGTTCGCACACCATGGGCCCATGGGCTATCCTCTTACGGCCCCCGCCGTCAGGCCGCTGACGATGTACTTCTGGAGCACCAGGGCGAAGATGATAGGGGGCAGGCTGCCCAGCACCGCCGCCGCGTTCATCGCTCCGTAGTCTATGGAAAACCTGCCCGCGAACTCCGAGATCACCACGGGCACAGTCTTGGACGCATCCGTGGAGGTGAACACCACCGCCAGGAAGAACTCGCTCCAGGCGTTCAGCAGCGAGAAGATGGTGGCTGCCGCCAGCCCCGGCAGGGCGAGGGGCAGCTTTCCAGCCGGCCCAGAAGGTTCCCCTCCGACGGGTGCAGACCAATTAGATGACCTTCGACTACAGCCGCCCAGCCGTCTCCCAGTTTCCCTTGGCCATCGCGGCCGGTTCCTGCCCTTGGCGTCGACCTGGCCCCATCGCGGGTGAGGCAGAGGCCACCATTACAGGTTCATGGGCATTGGTCCCACCTCCCGGACAACCTCAGCAATGGTTGCCAGGCTGTCCCAGATCTCCGGTTCAGGGATATCTTCGGTCACACCCATCACGAACCTGTATCCAGGCGCCGCCTCTCTCAGGATCTGAAAGGCTGTGGCGCGAACCTCCGCTTTAGGGAGGATATGAACGTTGGACGGGAAGTTGATCCAGAGAACCTTGTCGGGCCAGGCTGCCCGCCCTTCCGCCACGGTCATGTCGCACATCGGCGCTGGAGAAAACGCCTCGACGATATCCAGCCCGCAGGACGCCACGGCTTCTTTCAGTCCAGCGATGTTTGCGTCCAAGTGGGACATGGTCATCTTGCCCGCCTGATGAGCCACAGCGGCGAAATCGTTCAGGCAGGGAAGATAGTATTCATTGAAACGGGGACGGCCGACCAAGTCGGCGTGGATGTTGCTGCCATACAGCAGCGCGTCCGCCGGGCTATCGACAGCTATCGGGAAGACCTCTTGGTGTTTTCGACACATGACATCATGAAGTGCCAGGAGATCGTCGCGACGCTCCGCGAAGTCGATGCTGAACCGCTCGATGCCCATCAGGTGGTGCATGAGGTGGTGCATCGGCGGGCTGAACGACCGGCTGATGGTGGTGCCAAAGGCGAGGAGGATCTGACCGATAACGTACCCATCCTCCCCCAAACGATCCGCAGCGCGAAGGAACGTCGCCGGGCTGGGCTTGAACATCATATCGCGATAGACGAACTCGATTACCCGGTAGTCCTCCGGGCTCTTGATGAAGTAGTCGACGGTCCAATAGCTAGCTGGTTCCATAAGCGTTCTCCTGCCGCTGGGTGGAGTAGACCTCGCCCACCGGCGTGCGAAGCGTTACCCGAACGTGGGGAACATCGCCCTCGCTGTACCAGCTTTCCATCACCTCCACGTGAGGCATGGACACCTGCACCACCGGAACCCGCTGGCTGATGGCCCATCCCGCATTGCGCAGCTCGCGCTCCCGCCACCCTCTGGGCAGCATGTCGCCGTAAATGGTCATTGGGACTTGATCGACTTCCTGCCCGCGAAGCGCGTTCACTACCCGCTCCCTGGGTGTCATATCACTAACCTCCTTCTCTCCATCCCCCAGTGGCCTCTGCGCAAGCTGAGCAGCCTCGCCACATCGGCCTTTTCGGGCTGCGGACTGGTGACAATGTACCTCATCTCTGCCGTCTTCTTGCCCTTCTGCTCCACTTCCCGTTGCAGCTTGCACACCTGTCGCGCATACGGCCAGTCGAGGTAACCTTCCATCGCCGCGGACGTCCACAGCTTGCGCACTTCGTAGCGGTCTCCGTGCTGCCCTTTCTGCTCGGCGATCCCGAACTGCTCCCCAGGCGGCGGGTCACTAAACAGCAGCGCAATATCCTTGTACAGCGTCGGCCGGTTCTCCTTCACCAGGACCAGGTAGCCCCCGCCCCGATCCACTGTCTGCTAGCATAGGTTTCTCTGGCGCAGAGGGCGTCAGCTGTCACCACCCGATCGCGAAGATCGATCTCCTCCGGCGGCAGGCGATGGGCCACGCTCAGTTCCCCCTCGTGCTTCTCGGTCCTTACCCCCTCTTGCGCCAGCACCAGGTCCGCCTCGCCGCTGTAGGCGGCTACCAGCCGCACCCCTGGCACCTCTTCCCCGTGGATGCCTCGCAACCCCTTCCCGTGTGCGCGGAGGCACCACCCTCCACGATGCAGGCCTTCTAGCTCAACGACACCACCTCGCCCGTTTCCAGGGCGCGACGGGCCGCCAGAGGCACCAGCACGCTCTGGAGAGCGACGTCAGCGTCGGTGAGAGGGCGGTTCCCGGTGCGGATGCAGCCGGTGAAAGCACGGTGCTCCTGATACACCATGCTTCGCTCCCAGATCAACCAGCGCTCCTTCTGGGAGGGCTCCCGCTCCATGTCGCCAAAGGACGGGTCCGGGGCCGCGTGGTACACTGTTCTGTCCGGCCGTTCGGCTCCCCAACAGCAGATAGTCTGGTTGTAGGCCGAGCACTCCAGCTTCCCCCTGTCTCCGACGATGGTCAGCTCGATGATGTCGTTCCCATAGGGGGAGAACTTGCACATCCCAAGACAGGCTCGCGCTCCATTGGTGTACTCCACCAGGACCCAGGCGTTGTCGAGCTGCCCGTCCGGGTTTACGTCGTTTCCACCCACCGCCATCACACGCGCGGCCTGAGCGCAGGCGAACCAGTTGAACAGATCGAAGCGATGGGAGTTCATCTCCACCAGCGAGCCCCCGGAAAGGCTCGCATCGAACCGCCATCCTCTGGACCCAGGCAAGAGAGGCCACCGGAACTCCTTGCACAGAAACATGCGCGGACGGCCGATCTGGTCTCCCCGGATGATCCCCGCTACCTTCGAGTAGAGGTCGGAGTAGCGCATCTCCAATCCTATCTGGTAGACGGTGCCGCCGGTGCGGGCAGCCTCGTGGACCAAAAAGGCATCCTCCTCCGTGGTAGCCATCGGCTTCTCGCACAGCACGTGCTTGCCGGCTGCAAGGGCTGCCACCGTCTGCTCCTTGTGAAGGAAGTTCGGGCTGGCGATCACAACACAGTCGATCTCCTGCTGAGCCAGGAGATCCCTGTAGTCCTCGAAAAGAGCCGGCCGACCCCGGCAGAGAGCAGCCCCCTGTTCGGCTTTGGCCCGGGATGGGTTGCAAAGAGCAACGATCTCCACATCGTCCATCATGGCCAACGCCGGAATGTGAGATCTCAGGGCTATGGATCCAACGCCTATGATGCCGTAGCGGATGGGTTGCATCTTCTGCTCCTCCCAGCACAGTGTGGTGGGCGCCAGACAAGTGGCCAACACCCGTCTGAGCCATCCAATCCGCCCCGACCGCTAGCGTCCAGCCAGGGCGGGGGTTTGGGGGTGTCCCCCAAGAGTGTCCTATAGCAAAGCCAAGGTGAAACCTGCAGGACCGACGCGCAGAAGCGCCCGCTACCGCGGCATTTTCTCGCACCGGGCATGTCGTTCCCGCCTTGGCTTCAGCTTAGTCCAGCATGGAGTGGCAGGGCACCAATGGCAAATGGGTGCCCTGATCATGCACTAGATCATGGCGAGGCCGCCGTTCACGTCCAGCACCACTCCCGTCAGATAGCCAGCGGCGTCGGAGCATAGGAAGAGGGCAGCCCTCGCGATGTCCTCGGTGGTGCCCAAACGCCCCAGCGGGACCTGCTTCAGGAAATCGCTCCAGGTCTCCTCGGACCAGGAGTTGGTCATCTCGGTCTGAATAACGCCCGGTGCGATGGCGTTTACGCGAACACCGTGTTTCCCCAGATGCAGCGCCATGGATCGAGTTATGCCGATGACCCCGGCCTTGGACGACGTGTAATGTACGGGCGAGGCACGGCCGCCGGTTCGCGCGGCCATAGATGAGATGTTCAGGATAGTACCCTTCCCCTGCTTCCTCATGAGCGGAAAGACCGCACTGGAACAGAGAAACACCCCCTTCAAGTTGACATCCAGCACGCAGTCCCACTCTTCCTCGGTCACCTCCTCGAAGTGGGTGAAGAGGTTTATCCCCGCGTTGTTGACCAGGATGTCGAGCCTTCCGAACCTGGCGGAAACCTCCTCCACCATTCCCTGGGTGCTGGCCGCCGAGGAAACGTCCACCTGCATCGCCAGGCTGTCAATCCCCGCCGTTGCCAGCTCCCTTGCCGCCGCCTCGGCCAGGTCGGGGCGAATGTCAGCGACCGCTACCCTGGCGCCTGCTCTCCCCAACTCCCTGGCTATGCTGAAGCCTATGCCACGTCCACCTCCGGTCACAACAGCAACATTGCCCTCCACCAGATACTCACTTAGCATCGGCACCTACCTACCTACTTACTTCATTTACTTCTCTCGCGTCGCTCGATCAGCGATCTGATCCTCAGGAACCCTTCCCCAGCGCCGCGCCTTGCAGCACCTCGGTGAAGACGCCCCCCACCCAACCAGGAGGCGCACCGGCCCAAGAACGGGGTCGTGGGTGATCCCTACGATGGTCTCCGTGCCGTTGTGGACCATCTCCTCAACGAGGACGCCTCTGACGGTCTTGGCGGAGCAGCGCTCGCGCGCGTTGCCCATGGTCCTCTCCTAGGCCAATCGCAGGCGGGCCTCGTCGCGTACGTCCAACCTGATCGCTGGGCATCGGTCCTGTGCAGAATCTCCGCGTCCTCAGGCCGGCATCCACCTCGTGATACGGCGTGCCAGTCGGACCCAGATGAAGTCGGTGAGAGAGGCCAACAGGGCTACCCACAGCATGATCGCCATGATATCGAGGATGTCCACATTCCCGGTCAGGGCGATGAATACCATGCCAACGCCGTACTTCGCCCCCATCAGCTCGGCGACCACCTCCAGCCCCCACGCCGTTGGCAGTATTACCCGAATGCCGCCCGTCAGCTCTGGCATGATCGCCGGCAGGACGACGGTTCGGAACAGCTGGCGCCGGTTGGCCCCCAGCGTGAGTGCGAACTCGCCATACACGGGGGCGACATTGCGCACGGCCTCGATCGTGTAGATGACCATCCGAACGAAGCAGTAGAACACGAGAAGGGCAAATTGGGTGGACGCGCCACGGCCAAACCAGAGCAAGAAGAATGGGAT
>JAJYNT010000300.1 GCA_021786215.1 Chloroflexota bacterium
TGGCCACATTCATGACGAATATGGAGAGATCGGTGGCCCTGCTGATCAGGGCGATGGCGGCCAGGATGCCGACGACGACGGCGCCCCCCAGGGCGATAGGGAGCCCGGCCGCCATCAGGGTGCCGAACACCACCAGCAGGGCCACCGCGGCGAAGGGGAAGGCCACGATCTCCGCCCGCTGCAGATCCTCGTGGCTCAGCCGTTCCACTTCCGAGAAGAAAACGGGGCTGCCGGTGACCAGCATGCGAAGTGCCGGATGCTGAGTGCTGGCTCTCTCACCCCACCCCTTTCCCCTCCCCGCCGCGGGGAGGGGAAAGGGGTGGGGTCCTCCCTCCGTCGCCCCGACTGCCACGGGCTGGCGAAGCCGCGAGATGATGTTCCCGATCCGCCGGGCGGCGGTATCGTCGGACGTCTTCAACACCACCACCTCGTAGGCGGTGTGGCGATCAGGGGAGATCTGTCGTGGGTTGGTCAGATGGGTAACCACCCTCTGCACCCCGGGTGCCCCTTGCAGGCCGGCCAGGGAGTAGTCCACCTCTCGGGTGAACTCCGGGTCGTCGACGGTCAGGGTGGGGCTGGTGAAGAGGACCACCAGGCTGCTGGGCTGAACGCCGAGATGGCTCTCCAGCAGCTGCTGGGCCTGCACCGATTCCATTCGCTGGCTGGTGAAGCCTCCGAACTGGAGTCGCGCGGTAGCCCGCGGGATGAGGGGCAGGCTGGCCAGCAGCAGGACGATCCACACAAAGATAATCGCCCACCGGCGCCGGTAGGCGAATCTACCCAGAGAGTAGAACAACCTTTAGCCCTCTTAGATCGGCTTCTCGGAAGGGCCAGTATAGCAGAGCTGGCCAAGCACAGGTAGGAGCGGACGGGATCAGATCCTCGGCGGCCGCCATCAGCCCGGGCTTTCGTTTCGTTTCGTTTCGTTTCGTTGACAGGTCGCGCTGGCTTAATTATCATGCCACCGTGAGGCCGCCCAGATGGCCTCGCATCCGCTTCTCAATGCCAGCGGACTGCTGACCCATTCGCTATCCCCTATCCCAAGTGCTTGCCAGGTGCGAGGCTCGCGGCTGAGCCCGGTTTGCATCGACGCCCCCTCCACATCGTCGTGCTTGCGATCACCGGATACCTGCATTTTGCTGGGTTGCTGTTTCTCAGATTTCTGCTACTCGGCTCGGAAGGGGGGTGATTGCTCTCGTGTAGGCGACCAAACTGGACAACGCGGCTTTCGTGACTAACGTTAACCTAGAAGTGAGTGGAGGGTTATTCGATGGGCGTGGCTGTGGGAGACACCATCCCGTTGGACACGGTGGCGGCCAGTGCGAGAAGGAAGGCATTTCTCCACGTAGTGCTGCCCCTTTTCCTGGTTTCCGTGATCGCCTATCTGGACAGGGTGAACATCGCCTTCGCCGGATTGACGATGAACAAGCAGCTGGGCTTCACGTCGGAGATCTTCGGATTTGGCTCCGGCATCTTCTTCATCGGTTATTTTGTTTTCGAGATCCCAGGAGCAGTCATTGCTGAGCGCTGGAGTCCCCGCAAGTGGTTCGCCCGCATCATGGTTACGTGGGGAGTGGCGGCAGCCCTCATGGCGTTTGTACAGACGCCGATCGAGTTCTATGTGGTACGTTTTCTCCTCGGCGTCGCGGAGGCGAGTCTCTATCCTGTGATCTACGCCACAGTGATGCCTCGGTGGTTTTCGACACGAGACAGGGCGGCTGCCATCGCGGTACTCCTGACCTCCATGCAGATGTCGAGCATCATCGGCGGCCCGTTGGCTGGTTGGCTGCTCGGGATGTCCGTTATGGGGCTGTCGGGCTGGCAAGTGCTGTTCCTGCTGGAGGCAGTTCCCGCCGTCGTGCTCGGGATCATACTCGCCTTCTGGATCGTGGACTGGCCTAAAGACGCGTCCTGGCTGTCTCAAGAGGAGAAAGCCTACTTGACCAGGCAGTTCGAACAGGAGGTTTCGATAAAACGGGCGAGCAAGAACCACTCTGCCTGGTCCGCGCTGGGAGATCCCGAGGTCATCAGGCTGGTGGTGATCTACTTCCTCTGGATCACCGGGTTCTGGGGCTTCAGCTACTGGATGCCGACGGTCCTGAAGGCGCTGTCCGGCTGGTCGGTCTCTTTCATCGGAAACATCGTGGTGGTGCCCTTCGTGATATCGTTGCTGACCACGGCCTACGTGGGCTATTCCTCCTCCAAGAGGGGTGAGAAGAGGATTCATGGGGCCATTCCCCTGTTTGTGGCCGCAATCGGTATCGCGGTTTCCACCTGGACCGGGGGCAATCCGGCGCTGGCCCTACTGCTGGTGATTGTGACCGCCGCGGGGGTTTACGGGCCGTTCGGGGTGTGGTGGTCATACCCCACGACCTTCCTGTCCGGCGAAGCGGCGGCCTCGGGCTCGGCGCTGATCAACTCCTTCGGTAACCTGGGTGGGTTCGTCGGGCCGTTTCTGGTTGGCTTCATCGAGAGCCGTTCAGGCAGCTTCGTTGGATCCTACATGTTCCTGGCAGCTTGTCTGCTCGCGTCGTCGCTGCTGATGTTGACCCTACGGCGAACGGCGCCCGGCGCCGCCTCGATCAAGCCGGCCGAGGCAGCCCTCTAATAGAACTGCAAGGGGCGGCGACCCCCGGTCGGTTGCCCCTTGCTTCCCATTCATTCTTCATTCTCGACACTTCCGTCCAGATGCCGCGGGCAGCCGAAGCCAAGGGGGGGCACTCCCGTGGTGCGGCTGCCCGTCACAATCCCAGCTTCACAATGCGAACGCTGGACGCCCGAGAACATCATGCTGTGGCTTTTGGTCGAAGGCAAAGAGGGGCGGATTGTTCAGGCGATGCCGAAGGCGTAGATGAGCCCCATGCTCACGAACCCCATCACCGTTCCGACGAACAGCCCGATCAGGAGGGGCTTTGCCCCCATCTTCCGAATTTGCCCGATACTCATCCCGAGCCCGACCGATGCCAGCACCATCACAATGAGAAACTGGGCGGTCTGCGTCAGATCCTTGATGACCGGAGCCGGGAAGACGTTCAGGGTGTTCAGCACTGCCATTCCCAGGAACCCCAGAACGAACCAGGGCATCATCTTCCAGACGTTGATCTTTCCGCTGGCCGACCTGCCCTCTCGCAGGGCGAAGAACATCCCGATCCCCACGGCCATGGGCACCAGCAGCACCGTTCGGGTCAGCTTGACGACCGTCGCGACCTGACCTGCCCGGGTGCTGTATATCAAGCCGGTTGCGACCACCGCCGAGGTGTCGTTGACCGCGGTGCCTGCCCAGGTCCCGAAGCTGGTGTTGCTCAGATGCAAGGCGTGACCGATGTATGGATAGAATATGAGCGCGAGCGTGTTGTAGGAGAAGATGGTGCCGATCGCGTAGGCGACTTCCGCCTCGGCTGCCGGGATCAGCGGTCCCACGGTGAGGATGGCCGTCGCTCCGCAGATCGCCGTGCCGGTGCCCAGGAGGGTGCCGACACGGTCGGAGAGTCCGAAGATGCGAGCAAGCAGCAGGCTGAGGGAGAAGGATACCACGAGACAGGTCAGGATCACCGGGAGGGCTTCGCCCCCCTTGCCAACGATGGCTCCGAAGCTCAGGCTCGCGCCCAGCAGGATGATGGCGGCCCGAAGCAGGTAGCGCTGGGTGAACTTGATGCCGGCGTTGCCCATGGCGTGGACGCCCACGCTGTTCTTGATCAGGGCTCCAAGAACTAGTCCGATCACGGCGTCGGGAACAAAGCCGCTCACGTGGCTGGCGATCCGTGCCACCACCGAGACGACTAGAACCAGTAGCAGCCCGGGGAGCAGTTCCTGGCTCGTGGCCAGTTTGGCCAGTATCCCTTCCGGCCTCTCCGTCTGGGTCAGTAGATTGACAGACTTAGCTTGACTTGTAGAACTCACTAAACCATCGATCCCTTCATCATTCAATTTGCAGCCATGGGGAATGGTGAACCCGGAGGACACCAAGATCTCCGCCCGACTGTAGCACCAAGAGGATCGATAGATCTAATACCAGTTTTGTTGCGATGTGATAGACTGCTTCTATGATCGCTCTTACTCAGCTACGGGTGTTCGCCTCCGTCGCCCAACACCGAAACTTTACCCGCGCTGCCGAAGCCCTTCTCGTCGCTCAACCCTCGGTGAGCTACCAGGTCAGGGTGCTGGAGCGCGAGTTGAAAGTTCGATTGGTCGAGGTTGTTGGGCACCGAGTGTACCTCACCGAAGCCGGCGAGAGGCTCTCGGTGCGGGCGGCCGAGCTGCTCGACGAGATCGAGGAGCTCGAGCGGGAGATCCGCGACCTGGGCGCCGGTGTGGTAGGACGGCTACGGCTCGGGGCGACCCGCACCGTTGGGGGTTACATCTTGCCGGGTGCGCTCGGGCGCTTCAGGGCTGCCTACCCGGGGATCGACCTTCGCCTGACCATCGACAACACGAAGGCCATCGAGCGGATGCTGATCGAGCGCACCGTCGATTTGGGGATCGTCGAGTGGAGCGTGGAAAGTCCTGCGCTCGCGAGCTTTCCACTTGGGCGTGACACACTGGTGCTCATCGCACCACCCGATCACCCCCTCGCGGCTCGTTCGATGGTCAGCATCGAAGAGCTGCGTGGGCAGCCCTTCGTCATGCGCGAGCCGGGGTCAGGAACCCGAGCCCTGACCAAACAGGCGCTTGGGCCGGTACAGTCCGAGATCGTCGTAGTCATCGAACTCGATCAACCGGAGGCGATCGTCCGCGCGGTGGCGGGTGGAATGGGGCTGTCTTTCATCTCCGAGGTGATCGCCGCCCCCCAGATCGCCTCGGGTGCCGTGCGGGTCATCCCGATCGCAGAGGGCAACCCGGGACGCGACTTCTTGCTGGTCGCGCTGCGCGATCGTCCCGACTCTCCGGCTGTAAAGGCCTTTCGAGCCTTCGTCGACGAGGTCTGCTAGCCCTGCGGACCGCATCCTAGTGAGTTACTGATTCGAACATTGATTCGTGAACTGTGGCTGTCTGTGAGGCTACTGCAGCAGACCTAAGGATGGCAGTGGGTTTGCGGATCCAAAGAAGTGGACCCCAAGGCAAAGGGCGAGGGAAACGGCCAGGGTCGCCGTCATCGCGTAGTCGGCCGGCCGGTACGCAATTGTATGAAGGTAGCTGCGATGCCGGCGAAAGCCGTACCCTCTCAGTTCCATGGCCAGTGCGACCTCGTTGGCCCTGCGCAGCGTTCGCAGGCAGAGAGAGACGGTAATGGGGGCCAGGGCAAGCCCTTTGCGCAACGGGCTCCCAAGCTCCATTCCGCGCCCTCCCTGAGCATCCAGTATGTCTCCCAACTCCTTCTCCACAATGGGAAAGAAGCGAAGTGCCAGTCCCGCCAACATGGCGTATCGGTAGGGCACACCCGTCTTCACCAGGGCCTGGGACAAATCGGCGGGATGGGTCCACATCGTGAACTGAAAGGAAAAGAGGACAACGCAGTACAGCCTCAGCGTCCCTTGGACCGCGAGGGGAAACCCCTCGCGGTGGAGAGCAACGGGACCCAGCCACAGCAACGGCCCCGAGTCGGAGTGGAATAGAAGCTGGATCAGGATCATTCCAACAGCCAGGACGGAGAAGATCCTGGTGATTGGCAGGAGGCTTCTCAGATCGAGTTTCGCCACCACAGACGACCCTAGCACCATGGCGATCAGGGCGAGACTGACCGCGATCTGATCGAGCAGCAGGCAGGCAACCACCCCTGTGGTGAGCCAGATCAGCTTCGTACGCGGATCGAGCCTGTGGAAGAAGCTCTCCTGCGATAGGTAGGAAGTTAGCAGCGTCATGGCACCGTCCGTCGATCAGTCAAACACGCCGGACTTGGCCACAGCATCGACCACGATCCGGGTCAGGATCGTCCCTCCGATTATGCTGGCGACCGCGGTCACCCCGCTGGAAACCAGGATGACGTCCACAGGGAGGCCCAGGATG
>JAJYNT010000167.1 GCA_021786215.1 Chloroflexota bacterium
TCCCACATGTTTGAATTTACCGTCGCGAGGGCATCCGGACACACTGCTGCCAGAGCAGCGGTCCTGACGACCCCTCACGGGCTCGTGCACACCCCTGTGTTCATGCCGGTAGGCACACAGGCCACGGTGAAGACGCTGAGCCCAGATGAACTGAGGGACTTGGGTTCCGAGTGCATTCTCTCCAATAGCTACCACCTTCATCTCCGCCCCGGGGCCGATGTCGTCGCGCGACTGGGGGGGCTGCACAGTTTCATGCACTGGGATGGGGCTATTCTCACCGACAGCGGCGGGTTCCAAGTTTTCAGTCTAGCCCATCTACGCGAGATCGACGAAGAGGGAGTCAGATTTCGCTCACACCTGGATGGATCCGAGCAGTTCTTCTCTCCCGAACGGGTCATGCAGATTGAGGAGTCTCTCGGCGCCGACATCATCATGGCTTTCGATGAGTGTGCTCCCTATCCTAGCGAGAGGGAGTACGTGGCTCAGGCTATGGGAAGAACCCACCGCTGGGCAGAAAGGTGCGTAGCCGCCCATTCCCGAAAGGACCAGGCACTGTTCGGCATTGTTCAGGGGGGAACCTACCCCGATTTGCGACGAGAGAGCGCCAGATTCTTGGCGGACCTGAACTTTCAAGGTTATGGCATCGGCGGACTCAGCGTAGGGGAGCCCAAAGCGGTGATGTATTCAGTCCTGGAGGAGACCGTCCAGGCGATGCCCACGGACAAGCCAAGATATCTGATGGGTGTGGGATCACCGGAAGATCTCTTCGAGGGTGTGGCTCGAGGCGTCGACATGTTCGATTGTGTTCTGCCCACCCGCATTGCCCGCAATGGGGCACTCTTCACCCGGGAAGGGCGCCTGAACATTCGCAACGCCCGATACCTGGATGACGGCTCCCCAATCGAAGAGGGGTGCGATTGCTACACATGTCGGAACTTCTCCCGGGCCTATCTTCGGCACCTGGTAAGGGCTGATGAAATCCTGGGATTACGGCTGACCACGATCCACAATCTCCACTTTCTGTTGAGCCTTGTCCGGGAGATACGGCAGTCGATATTGACCGGGAGCTTCTCGTCCCTGCTGGCAGACTTCAGGCAGCGCTACACGCCGGTGAACGAGGAGATAAGGACCTTCAACAGGGTTGCTCGCGCCGCCGCATTTGACGCCAGACGAGAACCATCTGTCCCATTCTTTACAGGTTAGCGCCATCTTGCTACACTCGCAGAGGCTTACGGACTTTGGAGGTATTGAAACATGGGAAACCGCGACAAGAAAGACGACAAGGTCAAGAAACCGAAAAAGGACGCCAAGCTGTCAACGAATCGAATTCAATTGACGGAAGTCCCACCACCTGTAGAGGTGGTGCGGAAGAAGAGGAAAGAAGAATTCGGCGAGAATGAGGACTAGCTACACTCCTGTTGGGCAGCTTCCCGGCAGGGGCGGGCGTGAGACCTACTCCGGTCATCAGCGAGACGCCATCACAACGGCGTGGGTCGTCCTTATAGCTGGATTCATCAGTTTCCTGGTGCTGGTGGCCGGAGCCTTCGTGGCTGCCAAGAATTTCTACGAGACGGCCTCCGTGCCGCTCACTTCCACCCTGTCCCTGGAGCAGGGCATCGTCCTTTTCCGAGACACCCTCTCTTCCACCCTCATGAACGCTCATGACCAGATGGAGCTGCGAGAGGGGGACGAGTTGCTGGTAGGGCAGGGTAGTCGTGCTTTCATCTCCCTTTCCGATGGCAGCAAGATCCAGCTCTACTCGGGAACGCAGCTACATCTGACTGAAATGAGCAGAAGCCGCTTCCACAACGGTTTCACCCACACGGCTGTAGGTCTGGATAAGGGGACTGCCAGGATCCAGGTTGAGAAGCCCGACACCACGACCTTCCAGTTTCTCGCATCCACACCGTTTGGCTATGCCCTTCTGACACCAGGCAGCTTTGGGCTCCAGGTCGCAGACAGGCAGGCCCGCATCTCGTCCCGGGATGGATCCGCAACCGTGTACGGGAAGGCCGGTTCCGCCCAGTTGCAGACTGGGGAGAAAGTGCTGCTGACCAAGTCAGAGATAACCGGCCCGTTGCCAGAGGGCGACCAGCTGATCACCAATGGCGATTTCTCCAGTGGCTTTGCCCATTGGACCAAGCTGGACAACCCCGAGCCTGGCCGACCGGTTGAGCCGGGGAAGAGGACGCTATCTACCCAGAAAATTGATGGGCAGGACGCGATTGCCTTGAGTGTATCGCGAGTCAGTCCGTCGGGCACTCACAACGAGACCGGCTTGACTCAAACGATCAATACCGACGTGTCCGACTATCAGTCCCTCCAGCTGTCGGCCACCATTCGTGTCGACGAGCAGAACCTCTCGGGCGGTGGCTACATGGGGTACGAGTATCCGGTGATGATCCGCGTGCACTACCGAGACGCCAACGGCAATCAGATCGACTGGAGCCACGGCTTCTACTACCTGAACACAGACCACAGCCCTACACCGAATGGTCAGGAAGTACAGCAGGGTCAGTGGGTGCACTACAGCACCGATCTCATGCAGGCTAAGCCGAAGCCCGCGCAAGTCATATCCATTGACGTGCTCGGCGCCGGACACACCTACTCAGGGATGATGGCCAATGTGGGGCTAGTTGGGAAGTAGCTGGCAGACGCTACACGGCTCTGGCCTGCCCGCTGCTCCCGTCGCGGGTGACGCTGAAGACGTCCTTGATCCCCTCGATCTTCGCCAGCACCCTCGCAAGTCGGTCGATGCTGACGATTTCCAGGGTCATGGTAAGGGTTGATGTCCGATCTTTGTGAACCGTCACGCTGGCGGCGCTGATATTCACCTTCTCGTCCGCCACCACCGCAGCCACGTCACGCACCAGCCCCTCTCTGTCCCACGCTTCGACCCGGACCGTCACCGGAAATGTCTGCTGCTCCACCCGTCCCCATTCCACATTCACAAGCCGCTCGGGCTCATCCTCGTTCTTGATGCTGGGGCAATCCGCCCGATGGACAGTGACACCCTTGCCTCGGGTTATGTATCCCACAATAGGGTCTCCCGGCACCGGATTGCAGCACCTGGCAAGCCGAGTGAGCAGGTCTCCAACCCCCTGGACCTGGATGCCGCGAGGAGGCACCGCCGGCACGGAAGCCACCGTGGGCGGAAGCTCCTCTTCGGGCGGTGGGGCTAACTTCTGGGCCACCTGGTGGGTGTTTATGTCGCCGTAGCCGACAGCCGCCAGGAAGTCGTCCAACTTGTCGTACTTGAACGCAGTGGACACATCCTCGAGCTTGGTCTGATCCAGTCCCAGCCTTTTCAGCTCCTTTTCCAGCATCTCCCGACCGCGGGCGATGTTGTCCTCTCGCTGCTGGCGCTTGAACCATTGCCGTATCTTGTCCCGGGCATGCGCCGTCTTTATGTAATTCAGGTTCGGGTTCAGCCAGTCCCGGCTCGGGCCTCGAGAGGTCTTGGAGGTCACGATCTCGACGATGTCGCCGTTCTTCAGCTGGTAATCCAGCGGAACCAGCCGGCCATTCACCTTGGCGCCCACGCAACGATGGCCCACGTCGGTGTGGATCCTGTAGGCGAAGTCCAGTGGAGTAGCACCTGTAGGCAGATCCTTGATGTTCCCCTTGGGGGTAAACACGTACACCTGGTCCTGGAAGATGTCGGTCCGGAGCGAGTCTACGAACTCCTGTGCGCCGATCATCATGTCCTGCTGCCAGTCCATCAACTGACGCAACCAGGCCACTTTGGCATCGAACTTGGCGTCCGACTTGACCCCTTCCTTGTAGCGCCAGTGGGCAGCCACCCCATATTCCGCAAGCTGATGCATCTCTCGAGTTCGGATCTGGATCTCAAGCGGTTTGGCGTCCGGGCCAAGCACAGTTGTGTGCAGCGACTGGTACATGCTCTCCTTAGGGCTGGCTATGTAGTCGTCGAACTGCCCCGGCAACGGATGCCAGAGGGAATGGACTATTCCCAGGACGGTGTAGCAGTCTCGAACCTCATCCGCGATGATGCGAACAGCCTGAAGATCGTAGATGTGGCTGATGTCGGTGCCACGACGCTCCATCTTTCGATAGATGCTGTAGATGTGCTTGGGACGCCCGGAGATCTCCGCAGCGATACCGGCCTTCTTCAACTCTTCTTCGAGGATCCCCATCGCACGGGTGATGTAGCGCTCTCGGACGGCCCTTCGGCTCTTCAGGGAGGCTGCGATCTCCTTGTACTTGATGGGCTCGAGGTAGCGGAAAGCCAGATCCTCAAGCTGCCACTTCAACTGCCAGATGCCCAACCGGTTCGCGAGCGGTGCATAGATCTCCATCGTCTCCTGTGCTATCCGCTTCCGCTTCTCAGGAGGCAGGTAACCCAGGGTCTTCATGTTGTGGAGCCGGTCCGCGAGCTTGATCAGCACCACCCTGATGTCGTCGGCCATGGCCAGAAACATCTTGCGCACGTTCTCCGCCCAATAGGCCTGGTCGTCATCCCTCCGCTTTCCGCTCGCATCGCCAGACTGCTCTCTGGGGACCCAGCGCACCCGACTCAACTTGGTCACACCGTCCACCAGCTTGGCCACCTCCGGCCCAAACTGCTGCTCGATGATAGCCAGAGGCTTCCCCGTATCTTCTGGTACGTCGTGCAGGAGGCCGGCGACTATGGCCGCCGCGTCCATGCGCAGTCCCGCCAGAGTGACCGCTGTAGCCAGGGGGTGCAGAATATAGGGGTCTCCGGACATACGAAGTTGACCGCGATGCGCTTCCTCCGCCAGTCTGTAGGCCCTCGTGATGGCCTCCAGCTCCGACGGCGGGAGATGCTTCGCGGCTATCTCCAGCAAGCCATCAAGTTCAGTAACAGCGGCAGTAGGTTCCATTACCCTGGTCTTCCCGCGGTGCCAGGCAATCCTTTACAAGGGCAGTCCGCTACAACTGCCTGAAAGCTACTCAAGAATGTCCGTCGCGGAGAGAAATTCCGGTACTGAATTGTACCATGAAAGGCGCCTTCTTCGACGGAGGGCATCGGCCTATTGATCCGAACCGGGCGATTGCGGGCATGCGACCCCACCATTATAATCGGCTGGTCAGGCAGACAGATCGTCCCGGCGATGAACGGCCAAGTCCAACGGGCCGAGAAGACGTCGATCCGTCGTCGCAGCGAGAACCGAAGGATCGACAGGTGCCTCGGGATGATGGCACTTGAATTTGAGACACCCACGTGGGCGTCACTGAGGAGCAATTGAAGTTGGCGAAGACGACGCAAGCTGGCAACGCCCCCGAGGAATGGCCCGAGATGATGGTCGTGCCCCCGGCTCACAACATGGATGCGGAGCTCGTGCAGCCGGATGTCGAGCGGTTGGTCAGGATGTTCAAAGCCCACCCCGAAAGTCGCTGGGTGGAGATGAGCAAGATCATTCTTGGCGGGAAATACGACCCGAAGAAGAACGAAGGGGAACTGATTCTCTACCTGCGCACTAGGCTGGAACCCGACGACTTGCCGGAGTACCGGTCCGCTCTGGAGGGCACCTTCGCGGAGTGGCTTCAGACCCTTCCAGACTCCAGAGCCGAGCGGCTGGTGGAGTGGAAGTTCGGTTTCGAGGTGCAATCGGAGGCCACGCGTAAAGTCACGAAGAAGGGCCCGACCGAGATCGGTGAACGCTAGAGGGAACCGGCAGATCGACGTCCCAGTCCCACCACCGAACGATTCTTCTCCCGTCTTCGACAGCCACCGCCGCCACCATATCGCGTCCCACATCCAGATCGTACACGCGCCAGAGCGCGGATCTGCCGGAAACATCGTCCGCGGTGACAAGTATCGGCTCTCCTGGCGACTCTTCGGTGAGATCCAACCGCTTGAGCGGGAGGGATAGTCCTACCCCCTGGGCCTTCGCCAGCGCCTCTTTTCGAGTCCAAAGTGCGAAGAACGTCCGG
>JAJYNT010000080.1 GCA_021786215.1 Chloroflexota bacterium
GCACTCAGAACTAGGAGAGAGAGAGACGATGAACGCAGCACAACGCGCGACCAAGATACTGCTGGACGAGAGCGAGATGCCCACCTCCTGGTACAACGTGGCGGCCGACCTGCCGAAGCCGCTGGACCCGCCGCTCCACCCGGGCACCGGCAAACCGCTGGGCCCCCAGGACCTGGCGCCCCTCTTCCCGATGGCGCTGATCCAGCAGGAGGTATCGCAGGAGCGATACATCGAGATCCCGGAGGAGGTACAGGAGATCTACCGGCTCTGGAGGCCCACGCCCCTGTACCGGGCGCGGAACCTCGAAAGGGCGCTGGATACGCCGGCCAAGATCTACTACAAGTACGAAGGGGCCAGCCCCGCCGGAAGCCACAAGCTGAACACCGCCGCGGCCCAGGCCTACTACAACAAGAAGGAGGGGATAAAGCGGCTGTCCACCGAGACTGGCGCCGGACAGTGGGGAAGCGCCCTATCCATGGCTTGCTCCTTCTTCGGCCTCGAGTGCAAGGTGTACATGGTGAAGGTGAGCTATCATCAGAAGCCGTACCGGCGTTCCCTGATCGAGACCTTCGGCGCGACCGTGGTGCCGAGCCCCAGCCGGGACACCGCCGCCGGGAGGGCTATCCTGGAGATGGATCCGGAATCCCGGGGCAGCCTCGGGGTTGCCATCAGCGAGGCGGTGGAGGACGCCGCCACCCGGGAAGATACCCATTACTCCCTGGGGAGCGTGCTGAACCACGTCCTGCTCCACCAGACGGTTATCGGCCTGGAGGCGAAGAAGCAACTGGAAAAGGTGGATGCCTTCCCGGACATCGTGGTGGGCTGCGTCGGCGGTGGCAGCAACTTCGGTGGGATCGCATTCCCGTTCCTGCAGGACCGGCTGGCCGGGAAGAAGGCTCAGTTCATTGCCGCCGAGCCCGCGGCCTGCCCAAGCCTGACCAAGGGTGTCTACGCCTACGATTTCGGCGATACCGCCAAGCTGGCGCCGGTTGCCAAGATGTACACCCTGGGCCACAGCTTCATGCCGGCCGGCATCCACGCGGGTGGGCTTCGCTATCACGGCATGGCGCCGCTGGTGAGCGCGCTCTACGACCAGGGACTGATCGACGCCGTGGCTCTGCCGCAGCTTGGGGTCTTCGCCGCGGCCGTGCAGTTCGCCAGGACCGAAGGGTTAGTGGTGGCGCCGGAGTCGGCTCACGCCGTCAAGGCGGCAGTGGACGAGGCGCTCAAGTGCAAGGAGAGCGGAGAGGCAAAGACCATCCTGTTCAACCTGAGCGGCCACGGCAACTTCGATATGGCCGCCTACGACGCCTACTTCGCCGGTCAGCTGCAGGACTACGAGTATCCCGAGGCCAAGGTGCAGGAGGCCCTAGCCGACCTTCCCAAGGTCGGATAGGATTACAAATCGGAAATGGGTGTGCGGCGGCGCCGCACACCCATTTCCAATCCTTCCTCTATTTACAGCAGCTTCGCCAGTGGTACGTACTCGTACCCGAACGCGTCGGCGACCGCTTGATAGGTGACCTTACCCCTGTATGTGTTGACCCCCTTGGCCAGATCTGGCATCTGCCGGACCGCCTCGGCGAAGCCCAGCTTTGCCAGCTTCGACGCGTAGGGTAGGGTAGCGTTGGACAAACCGTAGGTGGAGGTCCTGGGGACCGCCCCCGGCATGTTCGGCACCGCGTAGTGAACCACACCATCGACCAGATAGGTGGGATGGCTGTGGCTGGTGACGTGGGAGGTCTCGATGCAGCCCCCCTGGTCCACCGCCACGTCGATGACCACGCTCCCCGGCTTCATGGTGGAAACCATCTCCCTGGTCACCAGCTTCGGTGCCTTCGCACCGGCGATCAGCACCGATCCGATCACCACATCGGCGGTGGAAACCGCGTCGGCGATGTTCCTGGGGTTGGAGCTAAGGGTGGTGAGGTTGCCGTGGAGCACCTCGTCCAGATAGCGCAATCGAGGAAGATCCCGATCGATCAGCGTGACGTGGGCCCCCATGCCCAGGGCGATTTTCGCCGCATTGGTCCCAACGGTGCCCGCGCCGATGATCACCACGTCGGAGGGGCGAACCCCCGGGATGCCGCCCAGCAACTTGCCGCGGCCGCCGTGCGGCTCCTCCAGAAAATGGGCCGCCACCTGAATTGACATCCGGCCCGCCACCTCGCTCATCGGTATCAACAGCGGCAGCGACCGGTCGGGCATCTCCACCGTCTCATAGGCTATGCCAGTGATCCTCTTCTCCATCATGGCCCTGGTCAGCCCCGGCTCCGCGGCCAAATGAAGATAGGTGAACAGCAGTAGCCCGTCCCGAAACAGCCCGTACTCGGAGGGGAGCGGTTCCTTCACCTTGAGCACCATATCGGCCTCGCGATAGGCGTCCTCGTGTTTCACAAGGATGGCCCCCGCGCGCACGTACTCCTCGTCGACGAAGCCGCTTCCCACCCCGGCGCCGGTTTCCACCAGCACCCTGTGCCCCGTGCTGGCCAACAGCTCCACACCCCCTGGGGTAGCAGCCACACGGAATTCGTTGTCTTTGATCTCCTTGGGCACCCCGATGATCATCATCGACCCTCCAACGCAGATCGAACCCGAGTGATCTTGGGCTCGCTGCCAATGCCTGGGTTTCTCCCTACCAAGATTGTAGCCCCGGTTTCAACCAGCAGCAAGGGTGCCACGAACCGGGCCTCGACCCTATCCGTCAAGTCGCGCCTCACTACAATGCGGGGGTGGTTCGCGAACCACCCCCGCCGCCGGTATCAGCGTCGTTCTCGGTAGCGGCTACCTGCCACCCTAAGCGGAGAGCACGTTTGCCAAACGATACAGATCCATGTTAATCGGCTTCAGTTGGCCGGCCACCCGCTCAAGGGGAGTGGTGGTCACTTCATCTCGGATGAGACCCACCAGCACGCCGCTCTCGCCCCGGAATATCAGCTCCGCGGCCCGTCCTCCCAGTCGTGAAGCCAGCAGCCGGTCGAAAGCTGTGGGACTGCCACCCCGCTGCACATGTCCGAGGATTGTCTCCCTCAGCTCGAAGCCCAGCTGCTCCTGATGGCTCCTGAAGTGATTCATCAGGGCCAGTGCATTGCAGCTTGATCCCTCGGCAACCACCACGATGGCGTGCGGCTTCCCTCGGGCATAGGCCGCTCGCAGCTCACTGGCAACCGATTCGGGATCGGTGGGTACCTCCGGGATCACCACCATCTCGGCCCCTCCGGCTATGCCGGCCATCAGGGCCAGGTAGCCGCACTCCCGACCCATCACCTCCACCACGAAAGCACGATGATGGGAGGATGCCGTGTCCTTCAGCCGGTCGATGGCCTCCAACGCCGTGTTCAGCGCGGTGTCGACCCCGATGGTGATGTCGGATCCGACCAGATCGTTGTCTATGGTAGAGGCCACCCCGATCACGGGAAAGCCCATCTGCAGCAGGGAATAGGCCCCGGTCTGGGAGCCGTTGCCGCCAATGACCACCAATCCCTCCACGCCCTGCTCCGCCAGGTGGGCCAGGGCCTGCCTGCGTCCCTCCTCGGTGCGGAACTGGGGGCTACGGGCGCTACCCAGGATGGTGCCACCCCGCTGGATGATGCCCCCGACATCACGAGCGGAAAGGGGTGCCATCACACCGTCCACCAGTCCGGCGAAGCCTCGACTGACCCCCAGAACCTCCATACCGAAGTCGATCCCCGATCTGACCACAGCCCTGATGGCAGCGTTCATTCCCGGGGCGTCACCGCCGCTGGTTAGCACCGCGATCCGCTTCATGCGATTTCCTCCTTGCTGAACAGGAAGGGCGTACGGCCGTACGCCCTGTGAAACCCGACCATAAAGATAGACGACTTGAGGGCTCCGTGCAACCTGAGTGGGGGCGATCGCTCTTGCGCGCTGGCTCAGAGCGTCCAGGAACGGCTACTCCACCCGGCTACCGGAGAACGGGTACAGCAAGGAGCGTGCAAGTAGGTGGATGCTCGGGATCTGAAGACCGGCGAGCCGCGGAGGTCACGCCCCGTCGTTCCCCTGAAGCAGGGCTAGCAACTCCTGCCACTCATCCTCGGTCTCAACGTGCATGACCGCTCCGGGGGCGCAGTACTGAACGCAGGTGCCGCAGTTGCGACACTTGTCCAGGTCATACTCCACGCGACCCGTCTCACTACTGTAGTAGAGGGCATTGGCATCGCAGATCGTGACCGCGGGGCAACCCTCCACCCCGTCACAGATATGGTAATCCACGACCACCGGCATGGCGGCAACCTCCTTGGCCTTGGTAGGGGAGCGGCTCTGCCCGGCGAGCTTGGCCGGCTTCGGCCGGAAATCGTCCCCCTGACCGCCTCGTGATGTTTCGCTTGACGGCCAGGCGCGGGCATTATACCATATACCCCCACGGGGTATACTCCCGTTGGGTATATCCAGAGCCGGATATCGCTCCCGTAGCCGATGAGTTCAACCGACGAGGTAGCTAGATGATCAGTGTCAACACCAGCCGTTGCCCTCAGAACCACCGCTGTCCCAGTCTTCGGGTCTGTCCGACGGGAGCCCTCCAGCAGGAGGGTTTCAACGCCCCATTCATCGACCAGGAGCTGTGCATAGACTGCGGCAGGTGCACATACGCGTGCCCCGTCTTCTCTCAGGTCCGCGATGAGGCCCCCGCAGGGAACAACGGACACCCCAAGAACGGGGAGACGGCCGCGGATACGACGGGGTTGGGCGGGGTATTCCGTAGGTTTCATCGAGAAACCCAGTAGAGGCAAACGGGTGCCCTCCCCCCGTTTGGGGCCGGCAGCGCTGCCGGCCCCTCGCCTGGCCTTTCCCCACCCATGGTCTCTTCTTTCCATCCCCTGCTCGGCATAACCCTTGCTGGACTCAACTGTGGATCACGGTTCCCAGCGCTGTCTGGAGGGCTCCACCGGGGCGGGACTGGGACACCGAAGCCAAATTCAGACGATGCGCCCCCTTTACAACCCTGGAGGGCAGGCCTAGACTCCCAATGGGTGGTGTATTGGGCAATACTCGGCAAAGGATGTGGATCATGGCTGAGGGAATCGTAGCCAGGAGGAAGAAGACCACAATCCGGTGGTTTGAGAGGGCGGATGTGGATCGCCGCCAACAATGGCCCAGACACACCGACCCACTCTACAGCCACAACGATCCTCGCCCCATGCCCAACCGCGAGCGCGATCTATGGTTTCTGGATCGCAGTGTCAGTGGCAACTACCGGATGTTCGCCATCGACGACCTCCATGGCAACATGATCGGCTGGATCACCCTCCGCAACATCAACACGGAGGCGGGCACCAGCGTTCTCGGCATCGCACTGGATCCAACCCGGATGGGGATGGGCTACGGCACCGACGCGCTGATGGCGTTCCTGGACTACTACTTCGATATCATGGGCTTCAAGGAGATGTGGCTGGACGTAGCGGCCTTCAACCGTCGGGCCATGCGCTCCTATGAAAAGTGCGGCTTCCGTTACGTCGGCCAACACTGGACCGAGCACCCTGCCTCCGTCTTCCCTCCCGTCTTCAGCGATCCGCGCTACCGTGATGTGGTTCAGTATTTCCGGCGGAGTCTTTTGGGAATCGAAGTGCTGTACTACGACATGGTTGTCGATCGTTCCGCCTTCCGCCGGAAGGTTGGTGCTGAGGAGGAATCCCGTCTCGGAAACAAGCAGGATCTGCCTCCCCGCCGGGCTATCCGTCGCGGCTGAACCCCACTGAGCCGATCCCCCACAGGAGTCCGGACTTCGTGCCGATGGTGCCAACCGTCCACTCCTCGCCCGAGCCCGTGCCGGCCTGGCGGGGAGAGTGGGCGATTGTCCCAAAGCTGGTAAGCGCAAGGGGACGTGGCGCTCGGCTTCGCCCTGGGCTAAAGCCACGGGGCTGAAAAAGCAAAGCCCACTAAGAACCTATCCGATAACCG
>JAJYNT010000090.1 GCA_021786215.1 Chloroflexota bacterium
GATGAAGTGGGCCTGGGTCTCCGTGGCCACGGCGCGGGCGATGAGGGTCTTCCCGCAGCCGGGGGGACCGTAGATCAGCACGCCTTTGGGGGCTTCCACCCCGAGGCGAGCGAAGAGGTCGGGTCGCTTGAGCGGCAACTCCACCATCTCCCGCACCCGCGCCACCTCCCGCTCCAGACCGCCGACATCCTCATAGGTCACGTGGAAGCTCTTGTCGTGGCTGCTTTCCGCGTGGAGTAGCATGACCTCGGTGTCCTTGGTGACCAGCACGGGCAGTTGAGCGGGGGCAGTCCCGGCAACCGTGAACAGCTGGCCGCGGGAGCCGTAAGGGGTGGCCCGGATCACGTCCCCCGCGACCACGGCCAACCCCACCAGCGATTGGGCCAGCAGTTGGAGATCCTCATGGCGTTCGAAGCTGCGGGTTGTATCGACCGGGGAGAGCACCAGGGAGAGGGCAGGCCTGGTCGCAACCTTACGCACCTGCACCTTCTCGTCTATGCCGGCCCCCGCGTTGCCTCGGATGACGCCGTCGGCCTGGATCATGGCGGTCCCCACGAACTCTGGGGAGAGGGGGACAACTCGGGCGACGGTGGGCTTCTTGTTCGTGATCATCACCGCGTCGCCGGGGTGGAGCTTCAATGCTTGGAAGGCGACCGGGTCCAGCCTGACTATTCCCCGCCCGGTGTCCTCGGGGTTGCCCTCGGAGACTCGGAGCGTGACCTCGGTAGCTTCGACGGCGCCGTCAACCACGTGCAGCCTCCACACAATAGAAGTGCAATGTTGTATGCAGGTATACCTTGCTGAGCGGTTGATGTCAATCAGGTGGCGATGCGCCCACTCTTCGTCTCCGCGCACCGCTTCATCATCGTGGTCGGTGGCCTCTGAGGCGCGGATCTTGCGACCTGCTGTCGAT
This sequence comes from Chloroflexota bacterium, assembly GCA_021786215.1. Next base: position 914 of record JAJYNT010000090.1, read on the forward strand.
CTATCAACCTGAGCAACCCGAGGAAGGGGTAGGGAGCTACTAAGATGCGTACGAGGTGGTACGGCAGAGACACGGGTTTGACGGTGCGAATGTTCGTCACCATGTTCCTCCTGTTCGCGGTCTATCTTGCCTTTCTTGCCATCCTTTTCTGGGCCGGGGCGGGCTACATAACCATCGCAGTGGTGGATGGTGTGTTGCTGCTGGCTCAGTATTTCTTCTCCGACCAGTTGGTGCTTTGGTCCCTAGGGGCTCGGGTCGTCTCGCCGGAGGAGGCCCCACAGCTGCACGGCATGGTGGACCGGCTATCAGCCCTGGCCGATCTTCTCAAACCCAAGGTGGCCATCGTGGATAGTCAGGTGCCCAACGCCCTGGCTACGGGGCGGAACCAGCGGAATGCCGTGGTGGCGGTCACACGGGGGCTGCTGGATCGGCTGGACCCACCGGAGGTGGAGGCGGTGCTGGCCCACGAACTGACCCACGTGAAGAACCGGGACATGGCGGTGCTCACCATCGCCAGCTTCCTATCCACCATAGCCTTCTTCCTCATGCGCAACTTTGCCTTCATGGGTTTCTACGGTGGCTTTGGCGGCCGGCGTGGGCGCGACCAGGGAGGGGCCGGAGTCTTCGCGATCATCTATCTCGCAACGCTGCTGGTGTGGCTGATCAGCTTCTTCCTGATTCGGGCACTGTCACGATACCGGGAATACGCGGCAGACCGCGGCTCTGCCATCATCACCGGGGCGCCTTCCCAGCTATCTTCGGCCCTGCTGAAGATCAGCGGCACCATGCAGAGGATCCCGCAGCGGGACCTGCGAGAGGTGGAAGGGATGAACGCCTTCTTCATCTTCCCGGCTGTCAACTCACAGTCGTTGATGGAGCTGTTCTCCACCCATCCCTCTCTGGAGCACCGGTTGGAGCGATTGAATCGATTGCAGCAACAGATGGAGGGGCACAGTGAGGATCTTGGACATTCTTCTGGGACGGACTCGTCCGGTCCCGTCGCAGCTTGATCGGCTGTTCGCGATATCTACAGCCTACCTCACCCTGACCTCGGACCTGCAGTTGACCGAGACGGGAAGGGCAGGGGTGACCTTCCGTCCCATCGACTCGGCTCAGTTCGAGTCGTTGGATACCGAGTTGGAGGGGGTGTTGCGGATCAGCGGCCAGGAGACCGGCACTGCCGTCCACACGGAGACCGACGATTTCGGCTTCCAGTGGGTGACTCTGCAGGACACAGATTTCCAGGAACTGGTCTCCACCATACATCTTGTGAGTCTGAGTCTGCAGGATAAGGGCTTCGCCGGCCAACTGCTGGCTGCCGTCTTCAAGTTTCTGGATCGGGGAGAGGCGGTTTACTGGATATACAACTACAAACGGGGAAGCTTTTATCCCTTCGTACCGAAGGGCGAGGGACGAGACAGGGATAACGCCCTGGAATTGCGACTGAAGGCGGCCATGGAGAAGGAGTTGCCCATCGAGCAGGAGATGGAGCGATGGTATCCCCTATGGGGAGTGCCCCTGTGAGAGTCAGCGCCCGTGGTGGGCGCTGACTCTGTTATCCGCGGCCGCGGCGAATTGAGTCTGAGCCTACCCGATAGGGTACAGCCGCCTGGCCTCATCGAGGGAGGTGTCGGGCGGTGGCACCACCAGATCCGACTCCACGATCTGGTCGTTAGGAACCGGATTCCCATGAGTCCTGACCACCTGAGCCAACTCGCCCAAGAGTCGGCGGAACTCGGGGCCGTCGTTCTTGGCCATGGCAGCCATCAGTTGGCCGTCTATGTCGTTGATGCGGTCGAGGGCCCCATCTTCCACACGGTACTGACCTTCGGTAGCAATCCGCACGATCATTGGCCCTCCTTCAACTGCTTCGGCTGCTGTTGCTGGCCGGAAGGCTTGGGTAACCCCAGTTGCTGCTTCATCTGCTGCAGTTCGCTGTCCACATTCTGGGTGATGGTGATTTTGGATAGCTCTTCCTCGACCCTGTCGCTGGGGCTCGCGATCTCCTCGAGGGTCCCAGCGGACACCAGTTCGTCGATGGCCCCGGCGCGCGCCTGGAGCTGCTGGGTCTTCTCCTGAGCTCGATCCACGGCCATCCCGACGTCGGCCATCTCCTCGGAGAGCCCGGTGAGTGACTCCCCGATCTTCACCTGCGCCTCGGCGGCCGAGTACTGAGCCTTGATGACCTCCTTCTGTGTTCGGAAGGACTCCACCTTGGTGGTCAGCCGCTGCTCGGTCTCGCTGAGCTTTTCCTGCTGCTGCTCGAGATCCGTGATCTGCGGATCGAGGCCCTGGATCTGCTGGAGGGCCGCCTGCTTTCGCTCCAAGGCGAGCCGAGCCAGATCCTCGCGGCCCGCGGCCAGTGCCCGCCGTGCCTGGTCGTCCAACTGACTGGTATTCTGCTTGAGCTGAGCCTCCTGCAACTCGAGGCGGCGCCGCGCCGCCACAACCTCCACGATCCCTCTTCTGACATCCTGGAGGTGCTCCAACTGGTTCTGGTAGGCATAGTCCATGGTCTGTCGCGGATCCTCGGCCCGGTCGAGCAGGCTGCTCACCTTCGACTTGATGACCGTGGACATGCGAGATATGACGCCCATGCTCGTGTCCCCCTTAGTGACATCGATTGTGACGTAGAGAGGTCAGCATGAGGCAGCATCCGTGCCCGACGGGTAGGTAGAAATGGGGCAAAGAAGAGGGGATGGTTCGCGGTTAAATCCGCGAACCATCCCCTTCCACGCTTTGTCGGGTCCTCAGCGGGAGCCCATCGTGGCGTGAGGCAGCTATGCGACGTTCTTGATGAGCTTCAGGTTGCCGGTCTTGGCTGCCTGGAGGATGGGACCCATATACTCGTCCAACATTTCGGTGGTCATCGGCACCGGCATGTTCTCCAGCTTCATCTTGAGGGCTGGATCTTTGGCAGCCGTCAGGGCCCGCTGGATGTGCTCGTCGGTGAACCCCTTGACCTGATTCAGGTTGGTGGGGAAGCCGACCTTCTGCCCCAGGGCAATCATCGATTCGGCGACTGCCATCCCCAGGTCACGTCCGTGCAGCCGGTCCACGTTGGCGGTGGTGAAGCCGGCCTGCTGGAAGATTTTGCCTACCATCCGCAGCTCCTCCTCCACGGCAGGGGAGAAGAACACCGTGTAGTAGGGGTTCATGATGTAGCAAGCCCGGCCGTGGCTCAGGATGTCTATCAGGGAGAAGCTGGTGAGGTGCGCGCCGTTGGTTCCACCCAGCATAATGGCGTACCCTCCCAGGTCTGTGGCCAGCGCAAGGGCCGTGCGGGCCTCCACGTCGTTCCCGTCCTTCATCGCCCGTTCCAGATACTCCACCACGAGGCCGATCCCTACCTGGGCTACCTCCATCATCTTCTGGTGATAGGGCTTTCCAACGGAATCGAAGAGCACTTCGAGGCAGTGGGACACACCGTCCAGGGCACCGTCGGCGGTGAAGCCTGGTGGCATGGAGCGAGTCAAGTCGTAGTCGAGCAGGGCGCGGGTCGGCACGATTGCGTTGTCCACCACCAGCTTCTTCTGGCCCGTCTTGACGTCGGTGATGTTGGAGTACTTGGTCAAGTGGGCGCCGGTGCTGGCGGCAGTCTGGATGGCGACGACCGGGGTGAGACTCTTGCCGGTTGACTTCAGCTTCTCAGTCACCTTGCCGGTGCCGAAGTATTCGTCGATCGTGCCTCCGAGGGTGCGAAGCACCTCCGCGGATTTGACCGCGTCGATGGTGCTGCCTCCCCCCATGACCACGATCACGTCGCAGGCGGTCCCTTTCAGTTCTTCGGTGATCCGCTGAAGGTCCTCGCGTGGGGCGTTGGGCTTTGCCCCCTCTATCTCCTTCACCACTCGGACCCCGGCACCTGCCATCGAGTCCTTGATCCTGCCGACAAAGTGCTCGTTGCCGGGATACACGTCGTAAACAAAGGCCGCACTCTTGCCCAGGCCAGCGGTTATCCGGCCGGCCTCGTCAAGGACGCCGGAGCCGAAGACATACTTCTTGCCCTGAAACTCCCGCATCATTTGGCGGGCTCTCTCGAAGTCTGCCATTACTTCCTCTCCTCTCACCTTAGAGACAGTTGTCCATGAAACCGTAACAAGATAGCACGAAAGGCATGGCCGTGCACGCGGACTGGTTCAGAACCGCATGGTCTCTCTAAGGGCAGCGCCCATCTCATCCAGGGCCTGCCGGCTTCGATCCAGCACGTTGTGGTACCTGAGGAAGCCGTGGATCAATCCGTTGTATCGGGTGAAGGCTACCGGCACCCCGGCTTCTCTTAGCCGGTTCGCGTAAGCCTCTCCCTCGTCCCGCAATGGATCGTACTCCGCGGTTGCCACCAGGGCTGGAGGCAGGCCGTGAAGATCCTCGGCCCTCAGCGGAGAGGCGTATGGATGCAATCCATCCTCCTCCCTAGCCAGGTAATGGTTCCAGTACCATTCCATATCGGCCCGGCTCAGCATGTAGCCCGAGCCGTTCTCATGATAAGAGGGTGTGTCGAAGTTGTGGTTGGTGACGGGATAGATCAGTAGTTGGTATCGGAGGGCCGGACCTCCCTCGTCTCTTGCCCTGAGTGCCGTCGCGGCCGCCAGGTTTCCACCGGCACTATCGCCGCCAACGGCGATGCGGCGTGCGTCTCCGAGCAGGTCAGCCGCGTTGTCGGTGACCCAACGGGTTGCTGCGAATGCGTCGTCGACCGCGGCGGGGAACTTGTGCTCTGGCGCCAATCGGTATTCCACGGAGGCCACGATGCAGCCGGAGGCGTTGGCGAGGGCGCGACAAAGGTGATCGTGGGTCTCTACGCTCCCCACGACGAAGCCACCGCCGTGGAAGTAGACCAGGATGGGAAAGGGCCCGGAACCGGCAGGGGTGAAGGTTCGCAGCAGCAGCGGCCCATCGGGACCGGGGATTTGGCGGTTCGAAACCGCGGCAACGGCCTGTGGCTCTCCCGCCGTCATTGCCATGCGGAGCACCATG